>NZ_JBFTLQ010000020.1:0-95739 GCF_056396525.1 Cupriavidus sp. 05T41 | reverse complement strand
CCTGAGGTCAAGGCGCTGCGCACGGCGCTGCAGGCGCTCGGCGAACAAGCCGCCATTGACGACGCGGCCAGCCTGCGCCGCCATGCCAACGAGGCCACTACCCAGCTCAATGCCTGGCTGGCCGGCTCCCACGGCGCGGGAGAGCGCCTGGTGGTGGCCCTGGCCGATACGCTGCCGTCCGCCGAGGCGAGCCAGCCCGCCACGCCGGCGCCGCCGGCGGCGACGGACAGTGCCGCCATCGACGCCGAGCTGCTGGACATCTTCCTTACCGAAGCCGACGAAGTGCTGGGCGAGGTTGCCAGCGACCTGCGCGGCGGCTCGGCGGCGCTGGCCGATACCGATACCGTCAGCCGCCTGCGGCGCGCTTTCCATACGCTCAAGGGATCGAGCCGCATGGTGGGCCTGCACCGCTACGGCGAAGCGGCCTGGGCCATCGAGCAGGTGATGAACCTGTGGATCGCCGAGGCGCGCGGGCCGTCGAAGGCAGTGGTCGACCTGCTGCTGCGCGCGCACGACGAGCTGGCGGCATGGGTGACGGCGCTGCACGACAACCCGCTGGCCGCGCACGCGACCGCAGGCCTGCTGGCCGCGGCGCAAGCGGTGCGTGCCGGTGCGGACGCGGACGACGGACAGCAGGGACAGGATGGACAGGCGGGACAGGCACAGTCCGCGGCGCGCGAACCGGTGCGCGAGGCCGTGCAAGGCACCGCAGGCGAGGTGGCGAGCGAGATTGCGAACGAAGCAGAGAACCAGGCACCGGTCGATGCGTCGCTTAATGCGTCGGTCGCTGCGTCGGACGGCCTGCCCGCCGAGGCCACCGTCGCGGATGCCAAGGTCATTCCGTTCCGCTTCGCCAGCACGCCGGCCGAGCAGAGCGATCATTTCAAGCTGATCGGCCCGGTCCGCATCAGCTTGCCGCTCTACAACGTCTACCTGCAGGAAGCCGACGACCTGGTCCGCCAGTTCGCCACCGATGTCTCGGAATGGCACCACGAGGGCCGCCCGTGCCCGAGCGAACTGGCGCTGCGTGTTGCGCACACCCTGCAAGGCAGCGCCTCCACGGTAGGGCTCGAGCCGGTGCGTGCCATTGCCGAAGCGCTCGAACGCCTGATGCTGCAGCTTGGCGCGCATCCGGTGGCCATGCATCCCGGGGACTTCCGCTTGCTGGAGCAGGCGGTCGAGCGTGTACGCGGCATGCTGCACCAGTTCGCCGCGGGGATCTGGCCTGATGCCGACGAGGCGCTTTGCCGCAGCCTGGCCGAGCTCGGCGAGCGCGCCATGGTGCGCCCGCGCCTGGCGATGCCCGAGCCCGTCGGCCTGGCGCCGGAGGCGGAAGACGCGCCGGTCGCGCTGCTGTTCGGCAAGCTGCCGTCGGCGGCCGCTGCCGAGCCCGAGCAAGCTGGCGGGACGTCGCAGGCGCTTGCGAGCATTCCCTTTTCAGCTCCGGTGCTGGCTCCCCCCCTGGCGGCGCCGGAACCTGCGCCCGCCCCGGTGGCCGAACGCGCCGAGCAACCGCTCGATGCCGCGCTCGTCGAGATCTTCCTCGAAGAGGCGCATGGCAGCCTGCCCGAACTCGGCAAGCTGGTGCGCGGATGGGAAGCCGCCTCCGGTGATGGGCAGCACGCCAGCCACGCCGGCCTGATCCTGCGTGCACTTCATACGCTCAAGGGCAGTGCGCGCATGGCCGGTGCGATGGCGCTGGGCCAGGCCGCGCACGAGATGGAGACGCTGCTCGACGCCGCCGTGCGCGGTGACCGCGTCGGGCCGACGCTGTTCGTGCGCCTGTATGCCTGGTACGACCGCATCCTCGCGCATGGCGAGGCGCTGCAGGCCGGCCGTCTGCTGCCCGTGGACGATCCGGAGCTGGTCAATGCGACGGATGCCGGTAGCGACACCGTGGCGTCCGCGCCCGCCGACGCGCAGGCCGCGGACGCCGCGCCGCGCGCCCAGGCGCTGCCGCTGCCATTGAGCGTGGTGGGCGTGGGCACGCTGCCGCCCCAGCCTGCCGGTGGCGTGCCGGCCGTGGCCGACGCCGTCGAACGCCAGCGCGCGCTGGTGCGCGTGCAGGCGCGCACGCTCGACACGCTGATCACCGATGCCGGCGAAGTCGGCGCCACGCGCGCGCGGCTGGAGAGCGAGCTCGAAGCGCTGCGCAGCTATCTCGGTGAACTCAACGACAACGTGGGGCGCTTGCGTGGCCAGTTGCGCGAGATTGAAATCCAGGCAGAGTCTCAGATGGCTTCGCGCATCGCCGACGCCCAGCACAAGCAGGATTTCGACCCGCTCGAGTTCGACCGCTTCACACGCTTCCAGGAACTGACCCGGATGATGGCCGAGTCGGTCAACGACGTGGCCACGGTCGAGCAGAACCTGCAACGGGGTTTCGACCGTGCCGCGGGCGACCTCGATGCGCAGGCGCGTCTCACGCGCGGCCTGCAGCGCAGCCTGATGCAGGCGCGCATGGTGCAGTTCGACGCGCTGGCCGAGCGGCTATACCGCGTGGCGCGCCAGGCCGCCAGCGAGACCGGCAAGGAAGTGCGGCTGCTGATCAAGGGTGGCACCGTGGAGGTCGACCGCTCGGTGCTGGACCGCATGGCCGGCCCGATCGAACACCTGATCCGCAACGCGGTGGTGCACGGCATCGAATCCGCGCAGGCCCGCCGTGCGGCGGGCAAGCCGGCCACCGGGGCGCTTACCCTCGAAGTGCAGCAAGAAGGCAACGAGGTCGTGCTGCATTTCGTCGACGACGGTGGCGGCCTGGACCTGGCACGCATCCGTGCGCGCGCCATCGAGCGCGAGCTGCTGGCGCCGGACGACGACGCTGGCGAGGCTCGCCTGACCGAGCTGATCTTCTCGCCCGGCTTCAGCACCGCCGAGTCGGTCTCCGAACTCGCCGGCCGCGGCGTCGGCATGGACGTGGTGCGGGCCGAGACCGTGGCGCTGGGCGGGCGCATCGCGCTGTCCACGCAAGCCGGGCAGGGCACCCGCTTTACCGTGCACCTGCCCCTGACCACGGCGATCACGCAGGTGCTGCTGGTCACGCTGGGCGGGCGCCCGTTCGCTATCCCCAGCGGCATGATCGACCAGGTGCAGCAACTGCGCTCGCAGGGCCTGCTGGATGCCTATAACCGGGGCCGCCTCGACGCGCCCGGCGGCGAGGTACCGTTCCACTATTTCGGCACGCTCCTGGAAGAAGCCCCGGCGATCGCCGCGGGGCGCAAATACTCGCCCGTCGTGGTGGTGCGCAGCGGTGCCGAACGCATCGCCGTGCATATCGACGAAGTGATCGGCAACCGCGAAGTGGTGGTCAAGCACATCGGTCCGCACCTGGCACGCCTCGAAGGCATCGCCGGCGCCACCACGCTGGGCGACGGCGAGATCGTGCTGATCTACAACCCGGTCGTGCTGGCGCAGCGCTTCGTGCGCGAGCGCGGCGAACAGCCGCGCCTGACGGCGCCCGCGCTGGAGACGCAGGCGCGGCAGCCCGCGCTCGGCGCCGTGGCCGAGTTCGGCCAGGACGGCAGCGCGCCGGTGGCTGGCCTGGGCTCGCAGCCCACCATCATGGTGGTGGACGATTCGCTCACGGTGCGCAAGGTCTCGCATCGCCTGCTCACCCGCGCCGGCTACCAGGTCGTGCTGGCGCGCGACGGCGTGGACGCGCTGCGGCAGTTGCAGGAAGTGATGCCGGACGCCATGCTGGTGGATATCGAGATGCCGCATATGGATGGCTTCGACCTGACCCGCAATGTGCGCGCGGACGGCCGGACCGCGCATATGCCGCTGGTGATGATCACCTCGCGCACGGCGGAGAAGCACCGCCGCTATGCCGCCGAGATCGGCGTGAACGTCTACCTGGGCAAGCCGTACAACGAGGATGAACTGCTGACCACCTTGCACCACCTGCTGGGCGAGAGGGCGGCCGGGACGGCGGGTTCGGTGGCGGCAATGCTGGGGGAAAACACGGGGAGCTGACGGGGCGGCGCAGAGGCGCCTGCCCGACCCGGCAGCTTGCGCCCGGGCCGCTCGCAGTGCCCGACGATGGTCACGCCCTCTCCGCGCATGGGGAGAGGGGCGCAGGCCGCGGACATTGCATCCGCCGCCAGGCGCGTCGTCCTACTTGTTCACCATCTTCGCCGGCACCGACAAAGTCAGCGCGGCGCCAGCCACCAGGCAGGCGGCCAGCAGGTACATGCCCGAATCCGTGCTCTGCGTCAGATCCTTGAGCCAGCCCACCGCATACGGGCTGATGAAGCCAGCCAGGTTGCCCAGCGAATTGATCAGCGCGATTCCCGCAGCCGCTCCGGTACCTGCCAGGAAGGCTGTCGGCAGGCTCCAGAACAGCGGCAGCGTGGTCAGGATGCCGATGGTGGCCAGCGTGAGCCCGAGCAGGGCCAGCGTGGTATTGGCGTGCCAGTACACCGACAACAGCAAGCCGAGCGCGCCCAGCAGGGCGGGGATGGCGATATGCCAGCGGCGCTCGCGGCTGCGGTCGGCGCTGTAGGCCACCAGCACCATGCCGATCACCGCGCAGCCGTAGGGAATGGCGGTGAGCAGGCCGATGTCGAACGGGTTTTTCACGCCGGTCTGCTTGATGATGGTGGGCAGCCAGAAGCTGACGCCGTACAGCCCCATCACGAAGCAGAAATAGATCGCGCTCATCAGCCACACGCGCGGGCTGGTCAGCACCTGGCCGACCGGCGCGTCTTCCTTGTGCATGTCCTCGTTGGCGATATTGCGCTGGAGCAGCGCTTTCTCGTCGTCGCTGAGCCACTTGGCGTGGGCGATGCGGTCATCCAGGTAGGCCAGCACCAGCAGCCCCACCAGCACCGAGGGCACGCCTTCGATCAGGAACATCCACTGCCAGCCGGACCAGCCGTTGTGGCCGTCGAAGGCCTGCATCACCCAGCCCGACAGCGGGCCGCCGATCACGCCGGACAGGGCGATGGCGGTCATGAAGAAGGTGGTGGTGCGCCCGCGCCGGTGGGCCGGGTACCAGTAGGTCAGGTAGAGGATGATGCCGGGAAAGAAGCCCGCTTCCGCGATGCCCAGCAGGAAGCGCAGCACGTAGAACATGGTCGGGGTGGTGACAAACATCATCGCCCCCGAGATCAGTCCCCAGGTGATCATGATGCGTGCGATCCAGATGCGCGCGCCCACCTTGTGCAGGATGACGTTGCTCGGCACCTCGAACAGGAAGTAGCCGATGAAGAAGATGCCGGCGCCCAGCCCGTAGATGGTCTCGCTGAACTTGAGGTCGTTGAGCATCTGCAGCTTGGCGAAGCCCACGTTGACGCGGTCCAGGTAGGCCACGACGTAGCAAAGCAGCAGGAAGGGCACCAGGCGCCAGCTGACCTTGCGGTAGGTGGCGTCCTCGAAGGCGGTGCCTGCGGCACCGGGATGTACTGCGGTCGTTGTCATGCTGTCTCCTCTTGGATTTACTCTCTGTGATTGCACGAATACCGCGGGATGGGGCGCCGCCTGATGCGCGCGGCGCCGGGAAACTGGCCTGAAGGCTTGCCTTGCAGGCTGGTCGGGAAGGGACGCGACGCTGCTCTGGCCAGGCGTGCGGCCAGCGGGCCGTGCACCGTCACAAGGCGGCGCAACGACGCGAGAATCCCTTCCGGACGCGCTGCTAGTGGGCGAAGGGGCCGCGGCCGCGCAGGGCGTTGGCCGTCATCATCAATGCCAGCAGGAAAGGCAGCGCCACGTAGAGGCACCAGTGCACGCGGTCGCCCAGGGTGTCGCCCCACTTGCGCTTGAAGACCTGCAGGCGCGGCATGGCCGACGGGTTGGTGGCGCGCTTGTTTCTGACGTGCCACGCCATCCAGAAGAAGAAAATGGCGAAGGCGACCGACAGGAAGTTGATATTACCCATGTTGAATTGCGATGGTTTTCAGTGTGGTGAATCCGTACAGGGCCTCGAAGCCCTTTTCACGGCCGTAGCCTGACTGCCCGCTGCCGCCGAAGGGCAGTTCCACCCCGCCGCCGGCACCGTAGTTGTTGATAAAGACCTGGCCCGCGCGCAGCTTGTGCGCCAGCCTCAGCTGGCGCGCGCCGTCGCGCGTCCAGACGCCGGCGACCAGGCCGTAGGGCGTGCCGTTGGCCAGGGCAATGGCTTCGGCCTCGGTGTCGAAGGGCGTCGCCGCCAGCAGCGGGCCGAAGACTTCTTCCTGCGCCAGCCGGTGCGAGGGGGGCACGTCGCGGAACAACATCGGCACCTGGTAGTAGCCGGATTCCGGCGCTTCGGCCACGATCTGGCCCTGCGCCATGGCGGCGATGCCGGCATGCTGCGCGTCGGAGACGAAATCCCATACGCGTTGCTGCTGCTTGCGGCTGATCAGCGGGCCGCATTCCAGGTCCAGCGCCGACGGCCCCACGCGCAAGGACTCGAACACCGTGGCAAGGCGGTCGAGCACGGCGTTGTAGAGCGGGCGCTCCACCAGCACGCGGCTGCCCGCCGAGCAGGTCTGGCCGGCGTTCTGCACGATGCCGTTGACGATGACCGGCACCAGTGCGTCGAGGTCGGCATCGGCGAATACGATCTGGGGCGACTTGCCGCCGAGTTCCAGCGTCACCGGGACGTGGTTCTCGGCTGCCATCTGCGCGATCAGCTTGCCGGTCTGCGGCGAACCGGTGAAGGAGATGTGGTTGATGCCGGGATGGCGCGCCAGCGCGGCGCCGGCTTCATGGCCGTAGCCGGTGACGATGTTCAGTGCGCCCTCGGGCAGGCCGGCCTCGGCGGCCAGTTCCGCCACGCGCAGCAGCGACAGGCAGGCATCCTCGGCGGGCTTTACCACGCAGGCATTGCCGGTGGCGAGCGCCGCGCCGACACTGCGCCCGAAGATCTGCAGCGGGTAGTTCCACGGGATGATGTGGCCGGTCACGCCATGCGGCTCGCGCACCGTCAGCACGGTGTAGCCGGGCTGGTAGGGAATGGTCTGGCCGTGCAGCTTGTCGACCGCGCCGGCATAGAACTCGAAGTAGCGCGCCACGGCGCGCGCATCGGCGGCGGCCTGGCGCAGGGGCTTGCCGGTGTCGCGCGCTTCCAGCGCTGCCAGTTCGGCCTCGTGCTCGATCAGGATCAGCGCCACGCGGTTGAGCAGGCGCACGCGCTCGGCCGGCGCCATGGCGCCCCAGGTGCCCTCGGCGGCCTGGCGGGCGGCACGGACGGCCACATTGATGTCGACGGCGTTGCCGCGCGCGATCTCGGCGAAGGGTTCGCCGCTGGAGGGGTCGAAGACCTTGATGCGCATGCCGGAATCCGGCGCGATCAGGCGGTTGGCAACGAAATGCTGGGCATGCATTGGTGGGGCTCCGGCTGGATGCGACTGCCGCCGGGTGGCTGGCGGTGCGCCTGTCGATGCGTGGTTCGGACAATTCGCCATTATCACTCACCGCGCGAGACGCGCAAGGCACGCGCGGCGCGCAAGACGTCGGGGCCGGGTCAGCTCCGGGTCAGCTTTGACCCGTTATAATGCCCGCCATCCACAAACACAGGCATCTGGAGAACTCGCATGAGCTTCAACCTCGTCTCCCCGGGCAAGGACATCCCCAACGATTTCAACGTCATCATCGAGATCTCCGCCCAGAGCGATCCGGTGAAGTACGAGGCCGACAAGGAAACCGGCCTGCTGTTCGTCGACCGTTTCATCGGCACCGGCATGCGCTATCCGGCCAACTACGGCTTCATCCCCCAGACCCTGTCGGGCGACGGCGACCCCGTCGACGTGCTGGTGCTGTCGCCGTTCCCGATCCTGGCCGGCGCGGTAGTGCGCTGCCGCGCGCTGGGCATGCTGAAGATGACCGACGAGTCCGGCGTGGATGCCAAGCTGGTCGCCGTGCCCCTGGACAAGCTGTCGCCGGCCACCGCCTTCATGAAGGGCCTGTCGGACGTGCCGCAGAACCTGCTGGACCAGATCAAGCACTTCTTTGAGAACTACAAGGCGCTCGAAGCCGGCAAGTGGGTCAAGGTCGAAGGCTGGGCCGGCATCGAGGAAGCCCACAAGGAAATCACCGACGGCGTGGCGAACTACAAGAAGTAAGCCCTGCCACCGGCGCGGCACCGGCGGCCATGCGTGCATGGCCGTTTCCGGTACCGGACCCAACCCGCTGCGGCGGGTTTTTTTGTCGCCGTGGCCTTGATCAGGGCCAAGTACGGCTCGGTGCCGCCAAGTTAAGCTTCAGGCATATACCAGACGGAGCCTTGTCCCATGAACGCGATCTCCCCCACCTCGGCGTTGCCCGCGGCACGGCGCTATGCCGCTCCTGCCCTGTTCTTCCACTGGGCTGTCTTCCTGCTGATTGCCGTCGCCTATGCTGCGATCGAGCTGAAGGGCTTCACGGCACGCGGCAGCGCCGCCCGCTTCGCGGCCATGGCAGCGCACGAATGGGCCGGCGTGCTGGTGCTGGCGCTGGCTGTTCCCCGCCTGCTGTGGCGCCTGCTGCGCGGCGCGCCGGCACCCGAACCCGGCCCGCGCTGGATGCGGCTGGCGGGCGCCGCCATGCACCTGGTGCTCTACCTGTTTATCTTCGCGCAGCCGCTGCTAGGCCTGCTGACGGTCAATGCCGCCGGCCACGTGCTGGCGCTGCCGGCGCTGGGCCTGGAAGTGCCTGCGCTGATCGCGCCGGATCCGGCCCTCAAGGGCACGTTCAAGGAGATCCACGAGACCCTCGGCACCGCCTTCTACACCGTGATCGGGCTGCATGCGCTGGCGGCGCTGTTCCACCATTACATGCTCGGCGACGACACGCTGCGGCGTATGTGGCGCAGGCGCGCAGGCCTGGCCCGCTAGCGCCCGTCGGCCTCAGCCGCGGGCGAACGGCGTACGGTCGTTGAGTTCGTCGAGATAGGCGTCGATGCCCTGGCGCTCGCGCTCCAGGAAGCGCTCGACCGCATCGGCAAAGGACGGATGCGCCAGCCAGTGGGCCGAGCGCGTCGCCACCGGCAGGAAGCCCCGCGCCATCTTGTGCTCCCCCTGGGCGCCGCCCTCGAAGGTGCGGATGCCTTCGGCGATGCAGAATTCCAGCGGCTGGTAGTAGGCGGTTTCGAAATGCAGGCAGGGATGGTGTTCGAGCGCGCCCCAGTAGCGCCCGAACAGCGCGCTGCGGGCCGGGTCGGCATCGTAGACCACCAGCGAGGCGGCGATCGGCTTGTCTTCGCGCTCGGCTATCACCAGAAGCAGGTTCTCCGGCATTGCCGCGCCGATGCGCAGGAAGAAGTCCAGGTTCAGGTAGGGCGTGGAATGGTGTTCGCGGTAGGTCTGGCGATAGCAGCGATGGAAGAAGCGCCAGGCCTGTTCGTCGATTTCGTGGCCGCGCAGCTGGTGCAGGCTGATGCCGGCCTCTGCCACGCGGCGCCGCTCGGCGCGGATGTTCTTGCGCTTCTTCTGCGACAGCGTGGCCAGGAAGGCCTCGAAGCTCTCGTAGCCGGGGTTGGTCCAGTGGAACTGCACGCCATGGCGCATCAGCATGCCGGCGCCGTCCATCAGCGCGGCCTCGTCCTCGTCCGGGAACAGCACATGCAGCGAAGACAGCTGGCTCTGCTCGGCCAGCGCCAGCGCCGTCCGGAGCAGCAGGCGGCGCTCGCCTTCGTCGCGCGCCAGCAGGCGCGCGCCCTGCACCGGGGTGAACGGGATCGCGCACAGCAGCTTGGGATAGTAGGGCAGGCGGTGCTGGGCGTAGGCGTCGGCCCAGGCCCAGTCGAACACATATTCCCCATAAGAGTGCGACTTGGCGTATAGCGGCATGGCGGCGGCGAGGCGTTCGCCGTCCTGGCTGCCACCATCGTCATGCGCCGCCCACAGGGTCAGGTAGCGCGGGCTCCAGCCGGTTTCGTCGCAGGCGCTGCCGCTGGCGTGCAGGGCATGCAGGAAGGCGTGGCGCAGGAACGGCGTGGCGCCGGGCTGGGCGGATACCAGGCGGTCCCATTCGGCCGCCGGGATCTCCGCCAGATCGGAAACGATCTGCGTGCGATAATCCCCCGTCCGCCTGGGTTCCTGTCCGTCTTGTGCCGAAGCCGCCCCCGTGGCGCCGCCGGCGGGATGGTCCGGGCCGGGCTTGCAAGATTCCGACTGCATTGCGCTAGATTCACTCACCATTTTGCCTGCCGGCCGAGTCTACCGGAAACGGGCGGGTGGTGCAGCGCGGCATGCGGGTGGCCGGCAAGGCCGGGCGAGTTGGCCGGAGCGCCGTGGTGCGCCAGCCAACACCCCCGTCCCGGCCGCCGGGCTAGAATCTCTCACTAACCAACGACAAGACAAGGGGCCAACATGAAGCAGATTACCGCCATCATCAAACCGTTCAAGCTGGACGAAGTGCGCGAGGCGCTGGCAGACGTGGGCGTCACCGGGCTGACGGTTACCGAGGTGAAAGGCTTTGGCCGCCAGAAGGGGCATACGGAGCTGTACCGTGGCGCCGAGTACGTGGTCGACTTCCTGCCCAAGATCAAGATCGAGGTGGTGGTGGCCGAGAACCAGCTCGACACCGTGCTGGACGCCATCGTCAAGGCCGCCCACACCGGCAAGATCGGCGACGGCAAGATCTTCGTGACCGAGATCGAGCGTGTCATCCGCATCCGCACCGGCGAGCAGGACGAAGCCGCGGTCTGAGTTCACGGGGTTGAGCTCGAGGGTGTCTTTGGCGTGTGTGCTTCAAAGTCAAAGGCTTTCGCGCCCCCGGCGCGACCTACTTTCTTTTGTCCGAAAAGAAAGTAGGCCAAGAAAGCGGACTGCCTTGCCGGCAGGGGCAGAAACGTTGGGGTTTCTGGTGTTTCTGGTTTCGGGGTGGGGCCTTTGGTTCTGCTTTGTTCCGCCGGTACCGGTGCGGGCGGCCACTGATCTGCGGATGTCGTTGGTTTCGGGGTCAGGCCTATGATGGCGGGCGCACTGCCTGTTCGGGCATCTGCCGTTACCGGCGCTGGCCGCTACGACATAGCGCCCTCATGGTTTCGTGGTGGGCGTGGTGGACGGTGCACTGGTGTCAGCAGTTTAAGTCCGGCCGCGGGGCGCAGGCGCATCGGGCCGGCACGGTTCGAAGTTGACGCCCCTTAGCTCGGCAGCTTCCAGCCGAAGCGCACCGACAGCAGGCGCGTCGCCGTGATGGTGATCGCGCCCGCCAGCAGCGCCACTTCCTGGTCGGCCCGCAGCCAGGTCAGGCCGATATAGACCCAGCAGCCCACGAAGGCGCAGGTGGCGTAGGGCGAGCGGTCGCGCAGGATCATCGGCACCTCGTTGCACAGCACGTCGCGCACCACGCCGCCGAACACCGAAGAGATGATGCCCATCATGACCGCGACGGTCGGGGTCATCTGCGCCACCAGCGCCAGCGAGGTGCCGGTGACCGAGAACAGCCCCAGGCCGATCGCGTCGGCCGTGATCATGGTGCGCTCGGAGGCCACGCGGCTGACCACCCGCAGCACCAGCGAGGCGCTCAGCGAGAGCAGGAAGATCAGGATCACGTAGCCTTCGTGGTCGACCCAGTAGAAGGGCCGCCGGTCGAGCAGCACGTCGCGCACCGTGCCGCCGCCGAAGGCCGTGGCGAACGCCACCACGAAGGTGCCCACGGCATCGAAGCGCTGCTTGCGCGCATCGACCACGCCGGAGATGGCGAAGGCCAGCACGCCCGTGACTTCCATCACATGCAGGATGAGGGGCAACCGCCCCATCAGGAGATCGAGCGGCAGGTGCATCGTGCGCGCGCGATCAGGCGTGCGGCTGGCGCAGCAGCACCATCAGCGCGCCGGCACCGCCTTCGGCGCCGCGCGCCTGCACGAATGCCAGCACTTCTTCCTTCTGCACCAGCCAGCTGCGCACCTTGCCCTTGAGCACGGGGGTCTTGTCCGGCGAGCCGTTGCCCTTGCCGTGGATCACGCGCACGCAGCGCACGCCACGCTTGACCGAGCGCCGCACGAACTCGGCCAGCGCCTCGCGCGCCTCGTCGCTGCGCAGGCCGTGCAGGTCGATCTTGTCCTGCGGCACCCATTCTCCGCGGCGCAGCTTCTTTACCACGTCGATGCCGATGCCGGGGCGGCGGAACGACAGCGTCTCGTCGGTATCGAGCAGGTTTTCGACGTCGAATTCGTCGGAAAGCGACGCGGCCAGCACGGCCTTGTCGTCGAGCTGGGTCTGCACCGGCACGGGCGCGGGATGCTTCGGCGCGGGCGTGACGCGGTTGCGGTCGCGCAGCGTGTTGACGTTGCCCACGCTGCTGCGGAACACATCGGCCTCCTCGCGGGCGCGCTGCGCCGCTGCCTCGGCTTCGCGGCGCTCGGCTTCGCGTCGCTCGGTGTCGGCCTTGAGGGAATCGCGCAGGCCGGACAGGTTGGTCAGGTCGAAACGCTTGGGCTGGCTGGCGGGTTTCTTGGCGCCATGCGGCATGGGGGCTTCTCCGGAAGGCTCGGGCTGGTCTCGGGGTGATTATAGGGGAGGCGGGGTAAACGGAAAAAGGGCGCCGGCAAGCCGCCGGCGCCCCCTTGCTGGTGCGCCTGCCGGCGCGCAGCTTACTGCAGCGCTTCCACGTAGCGCTGCGCGTCGAGCGCCGCCATGCAGCCGGTGCCGGCGCTGGTGATGGCCTGGCGGTAGACGTGATCCTGCACGTCGCCCGCGGCGAACACGCCCGGGATGCTGGTGGCGGTGGCATCGCCGGCCAGGCCGGTCTTGGTCACGATGTAGCCGTTGTGCATGTCGAGCTGCCCTTCGAACAGGTCCGTATTGGGCTTGTGGCCGATGGCAATGAACACGCCCGCCAGCTTGAGCTCTTCCACCTTGTCGGTCTGCGTGCTGCGCACCTTGAGGCCGGTCACGCCGGAATCATCGCCCACCACCTCGTCCAGCACGGTGTTGTAGCGGATTTCGATACGGCCTTCCTTCTCGCGCTGGCGCAGGCGGTCGACCAGGATCGGCTCGGCACGGAACTTGTCGCGGCGGTGCAGAAGGGTGACCTTGCTGGCGATATGCGACAGGTAGAGGGCTTCTTCCACGGCGGTGTTGCCGCCGCCGACCACGGCGACTTCCTGGTTCTTGTAGAAGAAACCATCGCAGGTGGCGCAGGCCGACACGCCGCGGCCCATGAAGCTCTCTTCGGAGGGCAGGCCAAGGTACTGGGCCGAGGCGCCGGTGGCGATGATCAGCGAGTCGCAAGTGTATTCGCCGGCATCGCCGACCAGGCGGATCGGGCGCTCCGTCAGCTTGGCCGTGTGGATGTGATCGAAGATGATTTCGGTGTTGAAGCGCTCGGCATGCTCCAGGAAGCGCTGCATCAGTTCCGGGCCTTGCACGCCGTTGGCGTCGGCGGGCCAGTTTTCCACGTCGGTAGTGGTCATCAGCTGGCCGCCCTGGGCCAGGCCGGTGATCAGCACGGGCTGCAGGTTGGCGCGGGCCGCGTAGACGGCGGCGGTATAGCCGGCGGGGCCGGAACCGAGAATCAGCACTTTTGCGTGTTTGGCCATGATGCTTTCCTGTGGCCGGTGCACCTTGCTGCGCACCAGCATGAATCGAAACCAGCATTATAAGTGGACCGGCGTTTGCTCACTGTTGCAAATTCCAATGAGAGCGATAGCCCCGGCCAAGGTTAAAATGGCCGCCACGACAACCCTTAGACGGCAACCCAGACCAGGCATGGCCCGAGCTACCACCACCACCCGTACCGACCCATCCGCGCTGCCTTCGCGCATCGGCAAGCTGCTGGGCGAGGTGCGCTGGTTCCTGCTGCTGGCTGTCACACTGGCCTTCGTCTGCATCCTGGCCAGCTACAGCAAGGCCGATCCCGGCTGGTCGCACGCCAACCAGGTAGCCGATATCCACAACCTGGGCGGCCGCGTGGGCGCCTGGCTGGCCGACGTGCTGTTCTTCGTCTTCGGCTTTTCCGCCTACTGGTGGGCGGTGCTGCTGGTGCGGCGCTGCTGGCGCGGCTGGCGCGCCCTGACCGCCGAGCTGCCCGAGCGCACCAGCGAGGCGCGCCAGGGCCTGGTGGTGAGCTGGATCGGCTTCGGCCTGGCGCTGACCGCCAGCATGGGGCTGGAGGCCATCCGCATGTATCCGCTGCGCTCGGCGCTGCCGCGCGCCCCGGGCGGCGTGCTGGGCGACCTGCTGGGCGGCTGGATGCAGATGGCGCTGGGCTTCACCGGCGCCACGCTGCTGCTGCTGATGACGCTGGCCATCGGCCTGTCGCTGTTCTTCCATTTCTCGTGGCTGTCGGTGGCCGAGCATATCGGCGGCTTCGTCGAGAACCTCTTCCTCGGTTTCAAGGCGCGCCGCGAAAGCAAGCAGGACCGCATCATCGGCGAGGCCGCCAAGGTCGAGCGCACCGAGACCGTGGAAGTGCAGCGGGTCAAGATCGAGGAGGCGGTGCCGGTGCAGATCGTGCGCCCGCAGGCCGTGCCCAAGCACGAGCGCGTGGAGCGCGAAAAGCAGCAGCCGCTGTTCGCCGATATCCAGGACTCCGACCTGCCGCCGCTGGCGCTGCTCGACCCGATCCCGGCGCACCAGGAAACCGTGAGCGCCGAAACGCTCGAATTCACCTCGCGCCTGATCGAGAAGAAGCTCAAGGACTTCGGCGTCGAGGTCAAGGTGGTGGCGGCCTATCCGGGCCCGGTCATCACCCGCTACGAGATCGAGCCGGCCACCGGCGTCAAGGGCAGCCAGGTGGTCAACCTGGCGCGCGACCTGGCGCGTTCGCTGTCGCTGGTGTCGATCCGCGTGGTCGAGACCATTCCCGGCAAGAACTACATGGGGCTGGAGCTGCCCAATCCCAAGCGCCAGACCGTGCGGCTGTCCGAGATCCTCGGCTCGCAGGTCTACAACGAAAGCGCGTCGATGCTGACCATGGCGCTCGGCAAGGACATCGCCGGCAAGCCGATGGTGGCCGACCTGGCCAAGATGCCGCACTGCATGGTGGCCGGCACCACGGGCTCGGGCAAGTCGGTCGGCATCAACGCCATGATCCTGTCGCTGCTGTACAAGGCCAAGGCCGAGTCGGTGCGGCTGATCCTGATCGACCCCAAGATGCTTGAAATGAGCGTCTACGAGGGCATCCCGCACTTGCTGTGCCCGGTGGTCACCGACATGCGCCAGGCCGGCAACGCGCTGAACTGGTCGGTCGGCGAGATGGAGCGGCGCTACAAGCTGATGAGCAAGCTCGGCGTGCGCAACCTGGCCGGCTACAACAAGAAGATCGACGAAGCCGCCGCGCGCGAGGAGAAGATCCCCAACCCGTTCAGCCTGACCCCGGACGCGCCCGAGCCGCTCGACAAGCTGCCGGTCATCGTCATCGTCATCGACGAGCTGGCCGACCTGATGATGGTGGTGGGCAAGAAGGTGGAAGAGCTGATCGCGCGCATCGCGCAGAAGGCGCGCGCCGCCGGCATCCACCTGGTGCTGGCCACGCAGCGCCCGTCCGTGGACGTCATCACCGGGCTGATCAAGGCCAACGTGCCGACCCGCATCGCCTTCCAGGTCAGCAGCAAGATCGATTCGCGCACCATCCTCGACCAGCAGGGCGCGGAGGCGCTGCTCGGCATGGGTGACATGCTGTACCTCGCGCCCGGCACCGGGCTGCCGATCCGCGTGCACGGCGCCTTTGTCTCCGACGAAGAAGTGCACCGCGTGGTGGATAAGCTCAAGGAGGGCGGCGAAGCCAACTATATCGAGGGCATCCTCGAAGGCGGGCTGGCCGAGGGTGATGCCGGCGGCGACAGCATGGGTGGCGGCGCCGGTATCGGCGGTGGCGGCGGCGAAGCCGATCCGCTCTACGACCAGGCCGTCGAAGTGGTGCTGAAGAACCGCCGGGCCTCGATCTCGCTGGTCCAGCGCCACCTGCGCATCGGCTACAACCGCGCCGCCCGCCTGCTCGAGGACATGGAGAAGTCCGGGCTGGTCTCGGCCATGTCGGGCAACGGCAACCGGGACATCCTGGCCCAGCCGGGGGCCGCGCGCGAAGACGACTGAGGCGGCGCGGGTAATATGCACTTGGGTAACATGCAGTTACGCAAGATGCACCCGGTTGCGGAATCCGCGCCGCGCCTGCCGCTCTAACCGTTCATGCGGCGCCGTCGCCCCGGCGCGGCGGCACCTCCACCAAGCAAGGACAAATACATGCGAAACCGCTTTCTCGTGTCGGCATGCGCCGCCTTGGTCATGTCGCTGGCAGTGCCGGCGGCCATGGCGGCCGGCGTCGACCAGCTCCAGAGCTTCGTCGCCAGCGTCAAGAGCGCGCGCGGCGAATTCACCCAGCGCCAGGTCAAGGGGCAGGGCGACAGCCTCAAGGTCACCGGCACCTCCAGCGGCACCTTCGCCTTCGCGCGCCCGGGCAAGTTCACGTGGCGCTATATCAAGCCCTACGACCAGCTACTGCAGGCCGATGGCCAGACGCTCTACATCTACGACAAGGACCTGAACCAGGTCACCGAGCGCAAGCTCGACGGGGCGCTGGGCTCGAGCCCGGCGGCGATCCTGTTCGGCAGCAATGACCTGGAGAAGAACTTCGTGGTGAAGAACGGTCCGGCGCGCGACGGCGTGGAGTGGATCGAACTGACGCCGAAGGCCAAGGACACGCAGTTCGAGCGCATCGGCATCGGCTTCAAGAGCGGCAACCTGGAAGCGATGGAGCTGCGCGACGCGTTCGGCAACACCACGCTGCTGACCTTCAGCGCGATGCAGAAGAATCCCTCGCTGCCCGCCGATACGTTCCGGTTCACGGTGCCCAAGGGTGCCGATGTGATGAAGCAATGAGGCGACGCATGCATACCGTTCTTTCTTTCCGGCCGGCCCTGCGCCGCGCGGGCGCCAGCGTCGGCGCGGCAGCGGCCATGCTGCTCGCGGCCTGCGCCGGTCCTGGCGGCGCCAGCAAGCATTTCGATGTCGATGCGTTCCTGCGGGCCTCCGACACGGCCTTGCCCGAAGTGCTCTCCAACCCCGATTTCCTCTCCGCCACGCAGGCGCCGGCCAACGATTGCGCCGTGCTGCTGCAATCGGTCAGCAGCGGCGTGCTGGAAGGCTTGCCGGCGACCGGCAGCGGGCGCGGTCCGGCCTGGCTGCTGCATCCGGCCGGCGCGCCGGACAAGGTGTGGCTGGTGGTGAGCAAGGCCAGCGGCGAGCGGACCTGCCATGGCCCGTTGCCGGCCGATGCGATGAAAGCCCTGGCGGCGCGCGCCGGCGGCTGAGGCAGGGCGGGCGGCTCACGGCGGCAGAAGATGGCGGCGCGAGCCGCCATTTTTCATGGCTTGGGCGCGGGCTTCGGCCTGGGCTTCGTGCTGCCGGGCGCGGCTGCCTTGCCATCTTCCACGGGTCGGAAGCGCAGCTTGGCGCCGCGTTCCTTGTGGCGCTCGAACATCAGCTTCAGTTGCTCGCGCCGCCGCACATGCATATGGCCAACGGTGCCGTCGGCATAGGGCAGTTTGGCAATCACGCCGCCTGCCGTGTGCTTGGCCAGCAGTTCGTCGAGCGCCTGCCGTGCGCGCACCTGCGCCTGGAGCAGCGCGTCGGCCGGATTGGCGCGCGCGCGCGTCAGGTCGTACGGCAGCTGCACCGGGCCGGCCAGCTGGCGCAGCATGGCGCGGATCTCGGGGCTGTCGAGTTTCGCTTCGTGCAGTATCCAGGCCGCGTCGTGGCGCAGCCACGGCTCGGGGTCGCGCAACTTGCGCAGCAGCGCCTGGCGCAGGTCTGCCTGGCGGTAGCCGTGGGCACGCCGTACCGCGTTCAGCGCGATGCGCCTGACGTGGCCGTTGCCGTGCTCGAACAGGTCCGCCACCAGGCGTTCCACCATGCCGGGCTTTTCGATCTGCTCGGCGATCTGGCCGGCGAGGGCGATCTCGTCCACTGCGCTGATCCGCTCATGCGCGGACATCCGGCTCAGCTTGAACACGAGCATGCGGTAACGAAGCTGCATAACACTCCCTGGAGACCAGAAAACGCTGCGGAACGCGCGCCGGGCAGGATTGCGCCCGGCACGGTCATGGTGCGGCGCGAAGCGGGCCGGTGGCGGCGGGGACCGGTTGACGCGCAAAACGGCGCGTGCGAGAGGGGAGGCCTCGGGCTAAAGGAATATCGGCACGGCGGTCCCCGACTTTAGCGCCCGGCCATGGGACTACCTGCCGAACTTCACGGCGATCGGCTATGCCATGCCCTTGTCGGGCGGGCGCCGTGAGCGCCTGGCGCACGCGCGTCGGCAGCGAGCGCGCCGGCGTGCTGGAGGCCTTCGTGCGCAACGAGCGCGCGCCAAGGTGGGGCGTTCCAGGGCGTCCCGGAGAGCTGCGCCAGGGGGGGTCGCCCGGGCCGCCTGCCGCGATGGTCTACACTGTCGGGTTCCGGGGCGCCGCGGCCCGCCGTGCGCGCCCGCCCTGACCATGAGGCCTGATTACCGTGGCGGACACGCTGTTCTCCGAAGCTCCCGACCGTTCCCAGCAACCGCTGGCCGAGCGCCTGCGCCCGCGCAATATCGACGAGGTCATCGGCCAGCAGCACCTGCTGGGCGCCGGCAAGCCGCTGCGCGTGGCCTTTGCCTCCGGCGAGCCGCATTCCATGATCCTGTGGGGTCCGCCCGGCGTGGGCAAGACCACGCTGGCGCGGCTCATGGCCACCGCCTTCGACGCCGAGTTCATCGCGCTGTCGGCGGTGCTGTCCGGCGTCAAGGATATCCGCGAGGCGGTGGAGCGGGCCGAGCAATACCGTGCCCACGGCCGCCGCACGCTGGTGTTCGTCGACGAAGTGCACCGCTTCAACAAGAGCCAGCAGGATGCCTTCCTGCCGCACGTGGAAAGCGGGCTGTTCACCTTTATCGGCGCCACCACCGAGAACCCCTCGTTCGAGGTCAATGGCGCCTTGCTGTCGCGCGCCGCCGTCTACGTGCTCAAGAGCCTCGACGATGCGGAGCTGACGCAACTGGCCCGGCGCGCCAGCGAGGAACTGGGTGGCCTGCAATGGGAGGACGAGGCACTGGCGCTGACCGTGGCTTCTGCCGACGGCGACGGCCGCAAGCTGCTCAACAATATCGAGATCGTGGCGCGCGCCGCGCGCAATGCCGGCGCCGTCATCGTCGACACTGCGCTGCTCGGCAGCGCCCTGTCGGAAAACCTGCGCCGCTTCGACAAGGGCGGCGATGCCTTCTACGACCAGATCAGCGCGCTGCACAAGTCGGTGCGCGGCTCCGATCCGGATGCCACGCTCTACTGGTTCTGCCGCATGCTCGACGGCGGCGCGGACCCGCGTTATCTCGCCCGCCGCATCGTGCGCATGGCATGGGAAGACATCGGCCTGGCCGATCCGCGTGCCGCCCGCATCACGCTCGACGCGGCCGAGACCTACGAGCGCCTGGGTTCGCCCGAAGGGGAGCTCGCGCTGGCCCAGGCCCTGGTGTACCTGGCGGTGGCGCCGAAGTCCAATGCGGGCTACAACGCCTACAACGCGGCGCGCGCCTTCGTCGCCAAGGACAAGTCGCGCGGCGTGCCGGTGCACCTGCGCAACGCGCCGACCAAGCTGATGAAGGAACTCGGCCACGGCCACGCCTACCGCTATGCGCATGACGAGCCGGAGGCCTACGCCGCCGGCGAACATTATTTCCCGGACGACCTCAAGCGCCAGGGCTGGTACCAGCCCACCCCGCGCGGGCTGGAGGGCAAGATCGCCGACAAGCTGCGGCATCTGCGCGATCTGGACGCGCAGTGGCTGCGCCAGCAGGGCAAAGGCAAGGGCAAGGACGGCGACGGCGGGGCGCAGTAAGGCGTCGGCGCCGGCACCGGGCCGGCTGTCCCGCGGAACAGCGGCCGTGCGGCCGGCCTGTTCCGCGCCGGCCGGATCGGCGTGCCGCCCGGCCGGTGCAGTAAAATGGCGGGTCCGCCGGCATGTCGCTGGCCCAGCACCCTCCACACAAGCAACATGCTAGACATCCAGCTGTTCCGCAAAGACATCGACGCCGTGGCGCAACGCCTTGCCGCACGCGGTTTCCAACTCGACGTAGCGGCCTTCCAGGCACTCGAAGCCGAGCGCAAGCAACTGCAGACCCAGACCGAGGAACTGCAGGCGCGCCGCAACAGCCTGTCCAAGCAGATCGGCATGCTCAAGGGCAAGGGCGAGGACGCCTCGGCCGTGATGGCGGAAGTCGGCGGCATCGGCGACGCGCTCAAGGCCTCGGCCGCGCGCCTGGAGGAGATCCAGGCCCAGTTGTCCGAGCTCATGCTGGCCATTCCCAACCTGCCGCACGAAAGCGTGCCGGTGGGCCGCGACGAAAGCGAGAACGTGGAAGTGCGCCGTGTCGGCACGCCGCGCAGCTTCGATTTCGCGGTGAAGGACCATGTCGACGTGGGCGAACGCCTCGGGCTCGATTTCGAGACCGCGACCAAGGTCACCGGCTCGCGCTTCGCCATGCTGCGCGGCGGCGTCGCGCGCATGCACCGTGCGCTGGTGCAGCTGATGCTGGACACGCACACGCTCGAGCACGGCTATACCGAGATGTACGTGCCGTACATCGTCAATGCCGCCTCCATGCGCGGCACCGGCCAGTTGCCCAAGTTCGAGGAAGACCTGTTCAAGGTGCCGCGCAAGGTTGGCGGCGAGAGCAGCGAAGGTGGCGAGCGCACCGAGAACTTCTACCTGATCCCCACCGCCGAGGTGCCGCTGACCAATATCGTGCGCGACGCCATCGTGGCCGGCGACGATCTGCCGCTGCGCTTCGTCGCCCACACGCCTTGCTTCCGCTCGGAAGCCGGCTCCTACGGCCGCGACACGCGCGGCATGATCCGCCAGCACCAGTTCGACAAGGTGGAACTTGTGCAGGTGGTGACGCCCGAGCAATCGTTCGATGCGCTCGAGCAGCTCACCGGCCACGCCGAGGCCATCCTCAAGAAGCTCGACCTGCCGTACCGCACCATCGTGCTGTGCACCGGCGACATGGGCTTCGGCAGCACCAAGACCTACGACCTGGAGGTGTGGATCCCCGCGCAGAACACCTATCGCGAGATCAGCTCCTGCTCGAACATGGGCGACTTCCAGGCGCGCCGCATGCAGGCCCGCTTCCGCGCGGGGCAGGGCAAGCCGGAACTGCTGCACACGCTCAACGGCTCCGGCCTGGCCGTGGGCCGCACGCTGGTGGCGATCCTGGAGAACTACCAGAACGCCGATGGCTCGCTGACGGTGCCGGCCGCGCTGCAGCCGTATCTGGGCGGCCTGACGCGCCTCGAACCCGAAGCGTAAATTTTCTCGCGCAAAGGGCTTGCGGTCGTGATGGACTTCACCCTATAATCTTGTTCTTCGCGACACGCGACCAAGTTACCGGAGAGGTGGCAGAGTGGTCGAATGTACCTGACTCGAAATCAGGCGTACCGGCGACGGTACCGTGGGTTCGAATCCCACCCTCTCCGCCAGCAGTAAGCAAAACCCCACGATTCCTCACCGGATCGTGGGGTTTTTGCTTTGGGGCAGCGCCCGGCATTCCGGCGAAGGCCAGGGCGCGATGCCGCGCGAACGATGCCCTATCATGTCGTTGCACCGAACCGGACCGCCTCTCCTCTCCATGACCCAGCCTGCTTCCCCATCTTCCAGTCCCGCCCACGCCGGCACGCCCGACGACTTCCTGCCGGGCATGCCATACCGCCATTACAAGGGCGGCGCCTATGCCATCGCGGGGCTCGGTCGTATCGAATCGGACCTCTCGCGCGTGGTGGTGTACGAGTCGATGCGCGACCGCACCGAATTGTGGGTGCGGCCGCTGGACGTCTTCACCGAAGCCGTGGCGACGCCGCAAGGCACGCAGCCGCGCTTCGCGCCGGACTGGCCGGTGGCGCTGGCCTGCCTGGATTTCCTGCCGCGCGCGGCGGTGCTGCAGGTGCTGGCCTGCTACGACGCCCCGTATCGTCGCTATCACGACCGCCGGCATGTGCTCGAGATGTTCGAGGTGGCGCAGGCGCGCGGTATCGCGCTCTCGCCTGCGCAGGCGCTGGCGGTGCTGTTCCATGACGCGGTCTATGTGCCGGGATGCGAGCACAACGAGGCCGCCTCGGCGGCGCTGATCGAGACCATGGCCAGCGGCGTGGAGGCGCAGGCGATGGCGCTGGCCGCGCGCATCGTGATGGATACCTGCGGGCATCATGCCTCGGTACCGGAATCGGGGGTCGTGCTGGACCTGGACCTCCATCGCCTGGCCGCGCTGCAGCCGCAATTCGATGGCTATACCGACGCCGTGTTCGAGGAGAACCGCGCCTTGCTGGCCAATCGTTCCGGCTTGTCCGGCGAGCCCTTGCATGCGGCGTTCCTGCAGCGACGCATTGCCTTCCTGCAGGCGATGGCCCGGCGCGACCGCCTCTTCCTCACCCCGGCCTTTGCCGATTGCGAGGCGCCCGCGCGCGCCAATATCGCGCGCATGGCCGCGGCGGGCTGAATCCGGTGGAGGCTGCCATGGTCGCCGCTCCTGCTCCCTGGCTGACACCGGGCACCGCGCTGGGCGTGGTAGGCCTGCTGGCCGTGTTCGCGCTGCTGGCGCTGTGCGTGGTGCGCGGCCTGCTGCTGGCGATCCGGCCGCTGGTGCGCCGGCTCGACGGCGCTCGCCTGCGCGGGCGCGAAGCGCTGCGCGCGCGATCCGCGCACGCATGGCCGCGCGTGGCGCGCCTGCTGGAGCGCGATATCGCCGAGCTGCTCCTGCTGGTCCTGGCCGGCGTGCTGCTGCTGGCCTGCGGCGCCGCGCTGCTGTGGCTGGGCACGTCGATCGCGCACGGCGCGCCGCTGGTGCGGCTCGACCACGCCGTGTTCGCGCAGTTGCGCGCGTGGCAGCAGGACTGGCTCGATACGGCCATGGTGGCCATCACCGAGCTCGGCGGCGCGCGCGTTTCCGTGGCGGTGGGGGTGACGGTGTTCGCATGGCTGGCGTGGCGTCGGGCCTGGGTGGCCGCCGCTTACTGGGTGGGCGCGCTGGTGGGCGCGCGCGCCTGCGTGATGGTGCTCAAGCTGGTGCTGGAGCGCAGCCGCCCGGCCAGCATCTACGGCGGCCTGGAGTCGTTTTCGTTTCCCAGCGGCCACGCCACCAGCAGCATGGTGACCTACGGCTTCCTGGCCTTCCTGCTGTGCCTGCGCCAGCCGTGGCGCATACGCATGCCGGTGGTGGCGCTGACGGCGGTCGCGGTGACGCTGATCTGCCTGTCGCGGCTGTACCTGGGCATGCACTGGCTGTCGGACGTGCTGGCCGGCTGCGCGCTGGGTCTTGCCTGGATCGTGCTGCTGGGTTGCGCATACCTGACGCTGCACGCGCCGGAGCGCCTGGCGCCGCTGCGCCTGGGCGCGGCCGCCGCGGCCGCGGTGCTGGTGGTGGGGACGTGGATCCTGGTGTTCCAGCTCGCCGGGACGGTGGAGCGCTACCGCCGCGCGCTCACGGCTGGAACGGCGCCGCCGGCGGCAGCTTCGAAACCAGGAGCTGGTCGATCTTGTGATGGTCGATGTCCAGCACTTCAAAGCGATAGCCCGCCACCTCGATGAATTCCGACTTCTTCGGGATGCGCTTGAGCGAGTAGATTACCAGCCCGGCGGCGGTGTCGACATAGTCCTCGCCGGGCAGCTCGTCGAGCTCCAGCGCCTTCTTCAGGTCCACCAGCGGCGTCACGCCGTCCACCAGCCACGAGCCGTCGTCGCGCCGCACGATCTGTTCGTCTTCGCTCGAGTAGATGATGTTGCCCATCAGCGCGCCGACGATATCGTCCAGCGTGACGATGCCCACCACCAGCCCGTACTCGTTCATCACCACCGCGAAGCTCTGGTGCATCTCGCGAAAGCGCGTGAGCGCCTCGGTGAGGGTCAGCGTGTCGGGGATCACCAGCACGTTCTTGTCGTGGTGCTTGCCGATATTGCCGATGTTGCCGATCACGCCGGTGGAATCGTCGGCCAGGAACATCTGCAGGATGTCCTTCGAATCGATGTAGCCCAGCACGTCGTCGAGGTTGTGCCCGCACACCGGGTACTGCGCATGCGGATGGTTGACTAGCTTGCGGCGCAGGCTGTCGGCGGGCTCGTCCAGGCCGATGTAGACCACATCGTCGCGCGGCGTCATCACCGCGGTGACGTTCTTGGCGTCCAGTTCGAACACGTTTTCGATCAGGTGGATCTCGTGCTTGTGCAGCACGCCGGCTTCCGCGCCGGCGTCCACCATGGCGGCGATGTCTTCCGATGTGATCTGGTCGATCTGCTTGGTGGGCAGGCCGAACATGCGCAGGGTGGCGTCGGCCGTGGCGTTGAACACCCAGACCAGCGGCTTGAAGATCTTGATCATGGTCAGCATGGGCCCGATCACCAGCAGCGCGCAGGGCTCGGGGAAGCTCATGGCGATACGCTTGGGGATCAGGTCGGCGAACTGGATGAACAGCAGCGTGACCACCAGGAAGGAACCGACGTTGGCGATCTGCCCGGCGACCGGCGCCTCGAAGTAGGGCAGCAGCGCCGAGTGCAGCAGGTCGGACACGTGCTTCTCGCCGACGATACCGGCGAGGATGGCCACGCTGTTGACGCCGATCTGCACGATGGTGAAGAAATTGCCGGGCTCCTCCTTGAGCAGCATGATCTTGGTGGCGCGGCGGTCGCCGCGCTCGGACAGCGTCTGCAGCTTGGTGCGGCGCGATGCGGTCAGCGCGATCTCGGAAGTCGAGAAGAAGGCGCTGACCAGGATGAGCAGAAGCAGGATTAGGGCAAACATAGGACTCGGGAAGCACCAGATGGGCGCCTCAGGCGCTCTGATAATGGTGCACGGCGCATATTGCTGTCAAATTTCACGGCTTGCGCAAGCGCTATTTCGGGACATGCTCCAAGCTGACCGCGGGCGCCTCCAGGCGCACGGGCAGCGTCGCCGCGAGTTGCCGTGCGGCGTCGGCGAACTGCGCGCACATGTCGTCGGCCAGGCTGGAACTGCCCCTGTGGCTGGCGCGCAGCGCCTGGATCTCGAACGCCAGCGCCGGCTTCACCGCATGCAGCGAGACCTGTCCGGGATTGGCGCCAAGCGCCGTGTACTGGTCGAGCAAGGTCAGGCCGAGGCCGGCATCGACCAGCGCCAGCGCCAGCGAGTAGGTCTGGACTTCCAGCATCGAACGCGGCTCGAGCGCATTGCGCGCCAGCGTCTGGCGCACCAGCAGGCCGAGCGAGCTGTTGTCGTCGTAGGCGATGAACGGACGGTCCACCAGCCGCTGCATCGGCACGTCGGCGCGCCGCGCGCGGGTCGACAGCGGTTCGCCGCGCGGCACCGCCAGCAGCATCTGTCCGCTGGCCACCGGTTCGCTGGCGATGGCCTCGTGGCGCGGCGGCGCGAAGGCGAAGCCCAGATCGATCTGGTTGGCCAGCAAGCCTTGCACGATCTCGTCGGTATGGTGGGTCAGCACCTGCACCTGCGTGTCCGGGTGGCGCGCGCAGAAGCGGCGCACGGCGGGCACCAGCAAGGGGTTGGCCAGGCTCGGCGTGGCGGCCACCCGCAGCCGGCCGGCACCTTTGTGGCGCAGGCTTTCCGAGACGCGCCGCACGCGTTCGATCTCGCCGTAGAGCCGTTCGACGTCGCCGTAGAGGGCATTGGCTTCCGGCGTGGCCTGCAGCCGGCCCTTGATGCGCTCGAACAGGCGGAAGCCGAGCGTGGCCTCGGCGTGCTGCAGCACGCGCGTCACCACGGGCTGGGACACGTGCAGCAGGCGCGCTGCCTCGCTGACGGTGCCGGTCAGCATGACGGCGCGGAAGACCTCGATCTGGCGCAGGCGCATCGGGACGGACGGGTACCTGGGAGCACCCATAGCCTAAAGACATATTCTGGCACGTATTCGCATTGGGCAAGCCGGCCGGGCTGGGCTACGCTGCGCGCATCGGATCGGACGGCAGCGGAGCAGGCAGGCAATGAAGGTTGTGATCGTGGGCGCGGGGGTGGTGGGGATGAGTACGGCCTGGCGGCTGGCGGCCGAGGGGCACGAAGTGAGCGTGCTCGAACGGTGCGCCGGCCCGGGCGAGGAAACCAGCTTCGCCAACGGCGGGCAGCTCAGCTACAGCTATGTGGCGCCGCTGGCCGGGCCGGGTGTGCTGGGCAAGGTGCCGGGCTGGCTGCTGCGCGCCGATTCGCCGATGCGCTTCCGGCCTTCGCTGGACCCGGCGCAATGGCGCTGGCTGGTCGCCTTCGCGCGCGCCTGCAACGCGGCCACCAGCGAAGCCACCACGCGCAAGCTGCTGCGGCTGGCCTTCTACTCGCGCGACCTGATGCAGGCTTTCGTCGACAGCGAGCCGGCGGACTTCGGCTTCGCGCGGCGCGGCAAGCTGATCGTGCACCGCGAAGCCGCCAGCTTTGACGCGGCCTGCCGCCTGCTCGACTACCAGGCCAGCCTGGGCTGCGAACAGCAGGCGCTGGACCGCGATGCCACGGTGGCGCTGGAGCCGGCGCTGGCCGGCATCCGCGGCGACATCGCCGGCGCCATCTACACGCCCAGCGAGGAGGTGGCCGATTGCCATCGCTTCTGCCTGTCGCTGGCATGGTTGCTGCGAGACCGTCCCGGCGTGTCGCTGCGCTTCGGTACCGATGTGCAGGGCATCGAGCGCCAGGGCGAGCGCGTCATCGGCGTGCGCACCGGCAACGGCATCGAGCAGGCCGACGCGGTGGTGGTGGCCGGCGGCATGGGCAGCGTGGCGCTGCTGCGCCCGCTGGGACTGCGTGCGCCGCTGTGGCCGCTCAAGGGCTACAGCATCACCGTGCCGATCCGCGACGGCGCCACCGCGCCGCACATCAGCATCACGGACTTCGCGCGCAAGATCGTCTATGCCCGTATCGGCAATACGCTGCGCGTGGCGGGCATGGCCGACCTGGTGCGCGGGGATACCGTCATCGATCGCAGTCGCATTGCCACGCTGGCCGGCGAGACCGGCGCGCTGTTCGGCGGCATGGCGCGGGACGCGGCGATGCCGGAGCTGCTGCAGCCATGGACCGGACTGCGCCCGGCCACGCCGAGCGGGTTGCCGCTGGTGGGGCAGTCGCGCCTGCGCGGGCTGTGGCTCAACATTGGCCACGGCGCGCTGGGCTTCACGCTGGCGATGGGCAGCGCGGGCCTGCTGGCCGACCTCCTTGCCGGGCGCAAGCCGGCGGTCGAGGCCGGGGATTTCAGCGCGGTGCTGGCGTGAGCCGGCCGGGCATCGAGGGTAGATCACAGTTGCACAGACATTGCGCCGCGTAGTCATATAGCCGCGCGGCCATGGCGCAGCAAATCGCGCAGAAGTACCGCAGCACAGGCCGGCAAGCGGCCTGGCAACGACACGAGCCGTCCCTTCAACCCAAGGAGAAAAACGAGATGAAACTGCACGCACGCCTGCCCCGCCTGAACAGGATTTCCCGCTGCCTGCTGGCGGCCGCCATGCTCGCGGGCGCCGCCGGCGCGGCCAGCGCCGACGACGGCGACACGCTGCGCAAGATCAAGGACACCGGCGTGATCTCGCTGGGCTACCGCGAGTCGTCGATCCCGTTCTCCTATACGAACGGCAAGGACGTGATGGGCTATTCGCACGAGATCCTGCTGCAGATCGTCGACAAGGTAAAAGCCCAGCTGCAGATGCCTGGCCTGCAGGTCAAGCTGATCCCGATCACCTCGCAGAACCGCATCTCGCTGATGCAGAACGGCACCATCGATATCGAGTGTGGCACCACCACCAACAATATCGAGCGGCAGAAGCAGGTGGCGTTTTCCAACAGCCTGTTCGTCTATGGCCTGCGCATGCTGACCAGGAAGGACTCGGGCGTGAAGGACTTCCCCGATCTGAAGGACCGCAACGTGGTGACCACCGCGGGCACCACCGACGAGCGCCTGCTGGTCAAGATGAACGGCGAGAAGGCCATGAACATGAACCTGATCAGCACCAAGGACCATGGCCAGTCCTTCCTGATCCTGGAAAGCGGCCGCGCGGTGGCCTTCGTCATGGACGAGCCGCTGCTCTACGGCGAGCTGACCAAGGCCAAGAGCGCCGGCGACTGGACCGTGGTTGGCACGCCGCTGCAGACCGAGAACTACGCCTGCATGTTCCGCAAGGACGATCCTTCCTTCAAGAAGCTGGCCGACGACGTGATCGCCGGGCTGATGACCAGCGGGCGTGCCGAGCAGCTCTACAAGAAGTGGTTCCAGTCGCCGATTCCGCCGCGCAATATCAACCTCAACTACCCGCTGTCCGCCGACATGAAGGATCTGTACGCCCATCCGAACGACAAGGCGTTCCAGTAAGCGGGCGTCCGGGCGAAGAGGGCAGGGCGGAGGGCACGGACCAAGGCGCGGACCAAGGCGGGGATGAAGGCAGGGACGAAGGCAAGGACGAAGGCAAGGACAGGCAGGGCGAATCGTTATTGCTGAGCGGCGCGGAGTTGCGGTAGGCTCCAAGCCGGACTACGCTCCTATGTGGGCCGCAATCGCGGCCGGCATGCAAGGGCGGACGGTATTCGCCGCGGGTGGCGCGGGCTCCGGTTGCGCGCTGCCTGTTCTGACTGGAGATTTTATGCGATCACTTCGTACCGGCTGCCTGCGGGCATTGTTCGCCGCCGCGCTGCTGGCGACCGGCGCCGCCGCCCAGGCCGCCGACCTGCTCGACACCGTGAAGCAGGCCGGCGTGCTGAGGATCGGGCTCGAGGGCACCTATCCGCCCTTCAACTACCGCGGCACCAGCAACCAGCTCGAAGGCTTCGACGTCGACGTGGCGAAGGGCGTGGCGACCAAGCTGGGCGTCAAGCCGGAGTTCGTCACCACCGAGTGGAGCGGAATCATTGCCGGGCTGCAGGCCGGCAAGTTCGATGTCATCGTCAACCAGGTCGCGGTGACACCGGCGCGCAAGCAGGTGCTGGACTTTTCCACGCCCTACGTCTACTCGGCGGCGCAGCTGATCCAGCGCAAGGACGACAAGCGCCAGTTCAAGTCCCTGGACGACCTCAAGGGCAAGAAGCTGGGCGTGAGCCTGGGCAGCAACTACAACGAGCTGGCCAAGTCGGTGGCCGGCATCGACGTCAAGACCTATCCCGGCGCGCCCGAGTACCTGCGCGACCTGGCCTCGCAGCGCGTGGACGCGGCGCTCAACGACCGCCTGATGATCGGCTACCTGATCAAGACCTCCAACCTGCCGCTGCGGCCCGGCGCCATCGTCGAAGGCGGCAGTTCCGAGGTGGCGATCCCCTTCCGCAAGGACAATCCCAGGTTCGCGCAGGCCATCGACCGCGCGCTCGACGACATGCGCAAGGACGGCTCGCTCGGCAAGCTGTCGGCGAAGTGGTTCGGCAGCGACGTGACCAAGCCAGTCAAGTAAGCGGGCGGCACCTCCTGCCTTAGTTCATGTCCGCTCTCCAGCTCGTCGTCGATTCGCTGCCAGTGCTGATGCAGGGCATGCTGCTCACCATCAAGTTCGCGCTGTCGTCGATGGCCTTCGGGCTGGTGATCGGCATCGTGGTGGCGCTGATGGGCATCAGCCACCGGGCCGTGCCGCGCGCGATCGCGCGCACCTATGTCAGCCTGATGCGCGGCACGCCGCTGCTGGTACAGATCTTCGTGGTGTACTACGGGCTGCCCGGCATCGGCATCGCGCTGGAGCCGACACCGGCAGGCGTGCTCACGCTCAGCCTGAACGTGGGCGCGTATCTTTCCGAGAGCATGCGCGGCGCCATCCAGGGGATCCCGCGCGGCCAGTGGCTGGCGGCCTACAGCCTGGGCCTGACGCAGGGCCAGACGCTGCGCTACGTGGTGGGCCCGCAGGCCCTGCGGCTGGCCGTGCCCAGCTTGTCGAACAGCCTGATCAGCCTGATCAAGGACACCTCGCTGGTGTCGGTGATCACGGTGACCGAGTTGCTGCGTACCGCGCAGGAAGTGATCGCGGCCACTTACCAGCCACTGCCGCTCTATCTTGCGGTGGCGGCCATCTACTGGGTGCTCAGCACGGCGCTGTCGCAGGTGCAGCGGGTGCTGGAGCGGCGCTTGTCGCTGCCGGGGCGGCACTAGGCGCTGACTGCCCGGGCAAAGAAAAAGCCAGCCCGAAGGCTGGCTTTTTCTTTGCCGGCGATACCACGGAACACGGAAGGCAAGTTTTTCTCCCCCTCTCCCATTTCATGAAAGAGGGGCAGGCGTGCCGTGCACCCTACGCCGCTTCGCCGATGCGCTTGGCGATATGGTCAAGCGCCTCTTCCACCTGGTCCACCAGGATCAGGCACAGGTCGCCGGGCTGCAGGTGCTCCAGGGCGGTATCGATGGCGAGGAATTCCCCCCGGATCTCTTGCACCGCGCTGGCGCGCTTTGCGCCCTCCAGGCCTTCGCGCAGCAAGGCCAGCACTTCGCCGTCTTCCCGCCCGCGCTGGCACTGGTCCTGGTACAGCACCACCTGGTCGAACACGCCGCCGAGGATTTCGGTCTGGCGGCGGATGTCGACGTCGCGGCGGTCGCCGGCGCCGCTGATCACCACCGAGCGGCGCTTGGCCGGCATGCCTTCGATGGCGTCGCACAGGGCCTGGATGGCGTCCGGGTTGTGGCCGTAGTCGGCGATCAGGGTGGCGCCCTTGTAGTCGAACACATTGAAGCGCCCCGGGGCGGTGGCCGCATCGTTGACGAAGGTGGCCAGGCCACGGCGGATCACTTCCCAGTCGATGCCGAGCGCCCATGCCGCCGCGGTGGCCGACATGGCGTTCTCGACCTGGAAGCCGATGGCGCCGCCGCGCGTGAGCGGGATGGAGGACAGCGCGAGGCGGACCTGGGTGTCGCCCTCGGCGGCCACGATATGGCCGTCCTCGACGAACACCACACGCTTGCCTTGCGCGCGGTGCGTGGCCATCACGGGGTTGTTCGTGTCGGCGGTGAAGAAGGTCACGGAGCCGGGGCAGGCATCGGCCATGCGCACCACCATGGGATCGGCCGCGTTGAGCACGGCCATGCCGTGCGGCGCCACGTTCTGCACGATGACGCTCTTGAGCACGGCCAGGTCTTCCACGGTGCTGATGTAGGACAGGCCGAGGTGATCGCCTTCGCCCACATTGGTGACCACGGCGACGTCGCAGCGGTCGAAGGCCAGGCCTTCGCGCAGCAGGCCGCCGCGCGCGGTCTCGAACACGGCGGCGTCCACGTCCGGGTGCATCAGCACATTGCGCGCGCTGCGCGGGCCGCTGCAGTCACCGGTGTCGATGCGCTCGCCCCTGATATAGACGCCGTCGGTGCCCGTCATGCCCATGCGCAGGCCGCTGGAGGCGAGCAGGTGGGTGATCAGGCGGACCGTGGTGGTCTTGCCATTGGTGCCCGACACCGCCACCACCGGGATGCGGCCGTCGTCGCCGTCGGCGAACATGGTGGAGATGATGGCTTCGCCAACCGCGCGGCCTTTGCCGTAGGACGGCTGCAGGTGCATGCGCAGGCCCGGCGCGGCGTTGACCTCGACGATGCCGCCGGCCTGTTCCTCGAACGGCTTGAGCACGGTTTCGCAGACTGCGTCGACGCCGCAGATATCGAGCCCGACCATCTGCGCCGCGGCCACGGCGCGCGCGGCCATGTCGGGGTGCACGTCGTCGGTGACGTCGGTGGCGCTACCGCCGGTGGACAGGTTGGCGTTGTTGCGCAGGACCACGCGGGTGCCCTTGGCCGGCACCGAGTCGGCGGTCAGGTTTTGCTTGGCCAGCGTAGCCAGCGCGATATCGTCGAAACGGATCTTGGTCAGCGAGGTGGCGTGGCCCTCGCCGCGGCGCGGGTCGCGGTTGACCTCGTCGACCAGTTCGCGCACGGTGTGCCTGCCGTCGCCGGTGACCTGCGGCGGATCGCGGCGGGCGGCGGCAACCAGGTGCTTGCCGACCACCAGCAGGCGGAAGTCGTGACCGGGGATATAGCGCTCGACGATCACGTCGGAGCTGATGTCGGCGGCAACCTCGAAGGCAGCGGTGACTTCCTCGCGGGTGCGGATGCGCACGGCCACGCCCTTGCCCTGGTTGCCGTCGCGGGGCTTGACCACCACCGGCGCGTTGATTTCCTGGGCCGCGGCCCAGGCTTCGTCGGCATCCGTCACGGTGCGGCCCAGCGGCACCGGCACGCCGGCGGCGTGCAGCAGGGTCTTGGTGAGGTCCTTGTCCTGCGCGATCGATTCCGAGACCGCGCTGGTCATGTCGGTCTCGGCAGCCTGGATGCGGCGCTGCTTGCTGCCCCAGCCGAACTGCACCATGCTGCCCTGGGTCAGGCGGCGGTAAGGGATGCCGCGAGCCACGCCGGCATAGACGATGGAGCCGGTGCTCGGCCCCAGGCGCACATCCTCGTCGAGCTCGCGCAGGCGATGCAGCGCATCGGCAAGGTCGAAGGGCATGTCGTCGCGCGCGGCGCGGCACAGCGTGGCGGCCAGTTCCAGCGCGAGCCGGCCGACTTCTTCCTCGCTGTACTGGACCACCACCTGGTAGGTGCCGGGTTCGACCGTGGGCGCGGTGCGGCTGAAGCTGACCGGGCAGCCGGCTTCGGCCTGCAGGCGCATCGCCGCGCATTCGAGCGCGTGCGCCAGCGACACCACGCCTTCGTTGTCGTCGGGCCGCAGCGGACCGACTTCGGGAAAGCGCGCGCGCAGGCGCTCTTCGAAGCCAGGCAGCTGGGCCAGGGTGTGGGCCTCGTCCGAACACGAAACGATGGCTTCGATGGCGGTGTGGCGGCACCACAGGTTGGGGCCGCGCAGGGCCCGGATACGTGAGACTTCCATGAAATCAGTTTCCTCTTGGATCCGTTCTTCTGCGGTCCGGATCAGGCGCGGCGGCCCGGCTGGCCCATCCACTGGTGGACCAGGTCGATCGTCGGCAGGGTCGAGCCTTCGTCGCACTGCAGGACCAGCAGGTCGCCGGCCACCACTTGTGCGAGCGCGGCCTCGATGGCCTGGCGGCGCGAGCCTTCGTCGATGATCTTGGTCACGCGGCGGCCTTCGTACAGGCCTTGCTTGAGCAGCGCGCGCGCCTCGGCATCGGGCAGGGGGCTCTCGACGGAGCGGTCCTCGCACAGGAAGACGCGGTCGAACGAGGCGCCCAGCACCTTGCCCTGCTTGACCATGTCTTCGTCGCGGCGCCGCAGTCCGGCGCCGTACACCACCACGCGGCGTTCGGTCGGGAAGCGCTCCAGCGCCGCCACCAGCGCTTCCAGCGCGGGGGCGTTGTGGGCGTCGTCGATCACCACGATGGCGCCGTTGCGCTCGAACAGCGTGAAGCGGCCCGGCACGTCCACCTGGCCGACGTCGAAGGTCACCACGCCGGCGCGGATCAGGTCGTGCGAGATGCCCAGCGCCCAGCCGGTGGCCACTGCCGCCAGCACGTTCTCGACCTGGAAGGCCACGCGCCCGGCATAGGTCAGGGGGATGGCGGCGACATCGGTCAGCGGCGTCTCGCGGCTGCCGGTGGCCAGCACCACCTTGCCGTCGCGCACATACACGGTGCGGCGGCCGGCCGCGCGGTGCGCGGCGATGGCGGGCAGGTCGGCCGAGAGGCCGAAGAAGATCACGTCGCCATCGCACAGCTCGGCCATCTCGACCACCAGCGGGTCGCGCGCGTTGAGCACGGCCACGCCGCCGTCGAGCACCACGTCGACCTGCGTGCGCAGCACGTTGTACATCTTCTCGACTTCCTCGACGTAGTACTGGCCGAGGTGGTCTGGCACGTCGATATTGGTGACCACGCCGACCTGGCAGCGGTCATAGGCGAGGCCTTCGGAGAGGATGGCGCCGCTGTCGTTCTCGAGCACGGCGGCATCGACCGCGCGGTTCATCAGGATGCGGTGCGCGGCGTCCCAGTTGGCGCAATCGCCGCCTTCGACCCGGCGGCGGTCGAGGTAGAGGCCGTCGCTGCAGGCCAGGCCGGTGTGCTTGCCGGACAGTTGCAGCAGGCGCGCCACCAGCTTGGCCACCACGGTCTTGCCATTGGTGCCGGTGATGCCCACCACCGGGATGCGGCCGTTGTCGTCGCCTTCGCCGGCGGGGAACAGGTGGTCCACCACCGCGCGCCCGACCGGGCGCGCTTCGCCGTTGGAGGGCTTGAGGTGCATCAGCAGGCCGGGGCCGGCATTGACCTCGACGATGGCGCCGCGCTGCTCGGCCAGCGGGCGCGAGATGTCTTGCGCCACCAGGTCGACGCCGGCGATGTCCAGGCCCACCACGCGGGCGGCCAGCGAGGCATGCGCGGCCACGCTCGGGTGCACGCGGTCGGTCACGTCGAAGGCGACATTGCCGTTGCGCTGGATCAGCACGTGCTTGCCTTCCGGCGGCACGGAGGCGGCGTCGTAGCCCTGGCGCTTGAGTTCGAGGCGCGCGGCGGAATCCAGGCGCACCTTGTTGAGCGGGTGGTCCTCGGTGCTGCCGCGGCGCGGATCCGAATTGATCTGCAGCTCGATCAGCTCGTCGATGGTCGACTTGCCGTCGCCGGTCACGCTGGCGGTCTCGCCCATGGCGGCGGCGACCAGGCGGCCGCCCACCACCAGCAGGCGGTGTTCGTTGCCGAGCACGAAGCGCTCGACGATGACGCCGCTGCCTTCGTCGATGGCCACCGCATAGGCGGTCTCGACTTCTTCGCGCGTGGTCAGGTTGGTGAACACGCCGCGGCCGTGGTTGCCGTCATACGGCTTGACCACCACCGGCACGCCGATGTCCTCGGCGGCGTCCCAGGCGTCGGCGGCACTTTCCACCAGGCGGCCTTCGGGCACGGGCACGCCGCAGGATTCGAGCAGGCTCTTGGTCAGGTCCTTGTCGCGCGAGATGCTCTCGGCGATGGCGCTGGTGCGGTCGGTCTCGGCGGTCCAGATGCGGCGCTGGCGGCTGCCGTAGCCGAGCTGCACCAGGTTGCCTTCGGACAGGCGCAGGGCGGGGATGTCGCGGTCATCGGCGGCATCGACGATGCAGGCGGTGCTCGGGCCCAGGCAATGCCGGTCGACCAGGCGGCGCAGGTGGTCCACGGTCTCCTGGACGTCGTAGGGACGGTCCTCGATGGCAGCCATCACCAGGTCGCGCGCGGCGAACAGGGCGGCGCGGGTGACGTCTTCGTGCCAGGCCCGCACGATCACCTTGTAGACGCCGCGGATCGGGGTCTCGCGCGCCTTGCCGAAGCCGCCGGGCATGCCCGCCAGGTTCTGCAGTTCAAGCGTGACGTGTTCCAGGATATGGCCCGGCCAGGTGCCTTCCTTGAGGCGCTGGAGGAACCCGCCGCGCTCGCCGATGCTGCAGCGGTGCTCGATCAGCGAGGGCAGCCAGGTCGACAGGCGTTCGTAGAATCCCGGGATAGTGTTGGAGGGAAAATCCTCCAGTTCCCCGATATCGACCCACGCCTCCAGCACGGGCCGATATGTCCACATATTCGGGCCGCGCAGCGACATGACATCGAAAATCTCAATGTCCTTCTTTTTCATTGATTTAGCTTGAGGCAGTGGGCGAGTGCCCGAGAAATAGAAGCCTAACCTTTCAGTAACGTTACAACGGTCAGCCGGTTGACTTTCTTGATTAAAAAGCGATTGTGCAATGCATCAGGACGCCCGTGCGTTTGGCCTTATGTATACTGCGGGCAAATTGACGGGCCGCCAGAGCGTGCCCGCCCTAAATTGTTTCAAGTTATGTCCATGCCAGGGACGCAGCATGCCGTGCCAACGATGACCCGACCTTCCTTGCCCGCGATTGATACCGACGCCCAGAACGAACCGTGGCGCAACGAACTCGGCACCCGCCTGGTGCCCGGCGAGGCCGTGCTGGCCTGGCTGGAGGTGGATCTCGACGCGAGGCTGCATTTTACCCAAGGCTGGGTACTTGTGACGGATCGTCGTCTGCTGGCACGCACGCCGGGCCAGGATGACTGGCAGGAATGGGCCATCGAGGCCGGATTATCGCTGCATCACATCGATCATGCCGGCGTCGGCACGCTCGAACTGCAGGGCGCCGGGCGGGTGCTGGCCAGCTGGCGCTACACGCTGGGCCACAACCCGGCCGCGCTGCGCCTGATCGACCAGTTCCATGCCCAGCGCGACCTCACGCAATCGGGCCGGCTGGGGCTGGCCGGTGCCGAGACCGAGAACATCTGCCCGACCTGCAAGGCGCCGCTGGCGCCGGACGACGAACAATGTCCGCAATGTAGCCGCGACCTGGAAACGCCGCCTTCGACGTGGGCACTGCTGCGTTTGTGGCGCTTTGCCCGGCCGTACCGCTTCGAATTGCTGGCCGGTTTCCTGCTGACGCTGCTGTCGACGGCCGCCACGCTGGTGCCGCCGTACCTGACCATGCCGCTGATGGACAATGTCCTGATTCCGTACCAGAACGGCGTGCCGATCGACCATGACCGGGTCAAGCTCTACCTGGCCGGCCTGCTGGGCGCCGCGCTGGTGGCGTGGAGCCTGGGATGGGCGCGCACCTACCTGCTGGCGCGCGTATCCGAGCGCATCGGCGCCGACCTGCGCACCACCACCTACGAACACCTGCTGCGCCTGTCGCTGGAGTATTTCGGCGGCAAGCGCACCGGCGACCTGATGGCCCGCATCGGCTCGGAGAGCGACCGCATCTGCGTGTTCCTGTCGTTGCATCTGCTGGATTTCGCCACCGACGTGCTGATGATCGTCATGACGGCGGCCATCCTGATTTCCATCAATCCGTGGCTGGCGCTGGTGACGCTGGTGCCGCTGCCGTTCATCGCGTGGATGATCCACCTGGTGCGCGACCGCCTGCGCCACGGCTTCGAGAAGATCGACCGGATCTGGTCCGAGATCACCAACGTGCTGGCCGATACCATCCCGGGCATCCGCGTGGTGAAGGCTTTCGCCCAGGAAAAGCGCGAAGTGGAGCGTTTCCGCGAGGCCAACCGACACAACCTGGCGATCAACGACCGCGTCAACGCGGTATGGTCGGTGTTCACGCCGACCGTCACGCTGCTCACCGAGATCGGCCTGCTGGTGGTGTGGATCTTCGGCATCTGGCAGGTGTCGCATAACGCCATCACGGTCGGCGTGCTGGTGGCCTTCCTGACCTATATCAGCCGCTTCTACACGCGCCTGGATTCGATGAGCCGCATTGTCTCGGTCACGCAGAAGGCGGCCGCGGGCGCCAAGCGCATCTTCGACATCCTCGACCATGTATCGAGCGTGCCGGAGCCGGTGCGTCCGGTGCACCTGGAGCGCGTGGAAGGCGCAATCGAGCTGCGCGACCTGGGCTTCCGCTATGGCAACCGTGCCGTGATCCGCGGGCTCAACCTGTCGATCGCGCCGGGCGAGATGATCGGCCTGGTGGGGCACAGCGGTTCGGGCAAGAGCACGCTGGTCAACCTGATCTGCCGCTTCTATGACGTCTCCGAAGGGGCGATCCGCGTCGACGGCGTGGATATCCGCTCGCTGCCGGTGTCGGAGTTCCGTCGCCATATCGGGCTGGTGCTGCAGGAGCCGTTCCTGTTCTTCGGCACGATTGCCGAGAACATCGCCTACGGCAAGCCGGGCGCGACCCGCGAGGAAATCATCGGCGCCGCGCGCGCGGCCCACGCGCACGAATTCATCCTGCGCCTGCCGCACGGCTACGATTCGCTGGTGGGCGAGCGCGGGCAGGCGCTGTCCGGCGGCGAGCGCCAGCGCATCTCGATCGCGCGCGCGCTGCTGATCAACCCGCGCGTCCTGATCATGGACGAGGCCACCTCGTCGGTGGATACCGCCACCGAGAAGGAGATCCAGAAGGCGCTGGACAACCTGGTGCAGGGCCGCACTACCATCGCCATCGCGCACCGCCTCTCCACGTTGCGCAAGGCGGACCGGCTGGTGGTGATGGACCGCGGGCAGATCGTGGAAGTGGGCGGGCACGAAGAGCTGCTGGCCCGCGAAGGCGCCTACTACAAGCTCTACCAGGCGCAGGCCCGCAATGTCGACACCGACGCGGACCAGGATCTCGATACCGCCGAAGCGGTCAACGTGTAAGCAGGCGGCACTCATGCAGAAACACGAGCAGCAAAACGATCAACACGCCGTTCAACAAGCCGTTCAACAAGTCGATTTCAAGCTCTCCCGCAATGCCTTCGGCCGCCTGGTGATGACCATGGCGGACGGTGTCGTGCACGAAGGCGTGGTACCCGTGCGCGCGTTCCCCATTGCCGCGCCCGACGACGGCGTGGGCATGATCAGTACCGATGGCCGCGAGCTGGCCTGGCTGCCGCGCCTGGACAGCTTGCCCGCGCCGCTGCGCGAGCTGATCGAGGCCGAACTGGCCAGCCGCGAATTCATGCCCGAGATCCGCCGCATCCGTTCGGTGTCGACGTTCGCCACGCCCAGTACCTGGGAAGTCGAAACCGATCGCGGCATCACCTCGCTGGTGCTGCGCGGCGAAGAAGACATCCGCCGCCTGGCCGGCTCCACGCTGCTGATCTCCGACAGCCACGGCATCCACTACCTGGTACGCAACCTCACCGGCCTGGACAAGGCCAGCCGCAAGATACTCGACCGCTTCCTCTGAGCGCGCCGCCCGCGGCGCCGTGCATGCGGCCGGCAGCTGGCGCTCAATGCTTGCCGGTGAAGATCACGCCGGCCTGGCGGTCTGCGCGCATGGCGAACAGGTAGAGCTGGCCCAGGGTCGGCAGGCTGTGCGTGGTGGTCGGATCGTAGTAGGCGATACCCGTCATGGTCGTATTCGGATAGCGGCACGGCGCCGCGCCGAACTGCAGGTTCACGTTGTAGACCTTGCCCTGGCGCCGTGGCGTCGCGGTGCCGGTGAAGGTGCAGCCCGCGCCGGCGCTGACAGTGATGTTGCCCGTGGCATCGATATGCATGGCGATGCCGTCCGAACGCATGCCGGTGGTGTCGAGTGCCACCGCATTGCCCGCGTAGTCGCCTTGCAGCCCGTCGACGGTGGCGATGTAGTTGTAGTCGGTGCTGTAGTTGGCGGTGAACGATGTCTTGCGGGCGTTGCGGTAGGTCAGCTGCGTCTGCATCAGCGAACTGGGCACGAAGCGGCCGGTGAAATCGGCTGCCGCGAGGTTGTAGCCGGCAGCCTCGAGATTGAAGTCGAGCCCGTTGTTGTTGGTGGTGAGCGTATCGGCGTTGGTGCTGTAGTTGCCGGTGATGACGCCCATCGGTACGTCGGGTACGCCCGGGGACGAGTAGAAGATGTAGAAGGCGTTCTCGTCGAGCACGAGCACATTGACCCGCTGCCCATCCGGGGTAAAGCCGTTGAAGATGCCCGTGCCGATGGCATTGGTATCAGGTGCTGCCGGCACGGCCGGCGTGGTGGGCGTGGTCGGGGTCGTCGTGGCGGCCGGGGGCGTGCGTACCACCGCCAGCCCGCTATCGTTGTCGCCCGATCCGCCACATCCTGCGAGGGTCAGCGCGATCCCTGCAGCCCCGAAGATTCTCTTCATGTTGTCCGTTGCCCGTTCCTGTGTGCCGGGGCAAAGCCGACGCCGCCAGCCGGTCGAAAAAAATATCGACTGTAACAGATGATTACAATTTGCCGGCGAAGGCGGGGGATAGGGGACGGACCGGCAGGGCGCCGCCATTTTCGTGCGGCGTCGGCCAAAAGAAAGGCGCCCGCACTGGATGAGGCAGGCGGGCGCTGGAGGGATGCTCCGGAACGGCCGGTTTAAGGCAGGCCGGAAGGCCGACCCGGCTGGTATGCCGGGATGGCCTGGGGAGATCATGCCCCCTTCGCCAGCAAATGTGAATCAGACGACTCTCATTGTGCTGGGAAATTTTCGGCGCCGCGGGCGGCGGTGCGCGATGGCCTGCGACATGATGCCGGCACGATAGGGTGCCGGACACGGGGTGCCAGATATGGGGCCGGATATGGGCCCCGATATGGCGTCTACCATGGCCCCCGATTATGTCGGCCCCAAAAAATAAAACCCCGGGGATACGATCCTCGGGGTTTTGCATGATCCCGGCAATAACCGGAATCGAATATTGGTGGAGCCGGCGGGAATCGAACCCGCGTCCGCAAGCCCTCCACAGAGAGTTCTACATACTTAGTTCTGTCATTTGATTTAACCGGTGCATCGCGGACGAACACGCTCTACAACGACGAGTCACTAGATTTTCGTCCCCGGGTTCGTGACTCACCTGGGGCTTATCTGACGTAAATGACCTCGCGTAGTCTTGCGACTCTAGCCCGTCAGCGAGCCAGTGCGAGGACGGCCGCAATTAAGCGGCCAGTGCGTAACGTTCGTCGTTAGCAGTTATTGCATTCCCATTGATTAACGAGGTGACGGGTCCTCGGTATGCCCTCCACTGCTTTGTAACCCACGTCGAAACCAGGTCGGCCCCGTGTGAACAGTGTCAAGGAGTGGAATTGTACTCCGTTGTCGACCCGGCGTGTTGTCCCGCACGCGGCGCGTCGTCTCTATCGGCGCCGCGCGGCCGGTGTCAGCAGGGCGATCAGTTCGCTCGGATGGCGCACCAGATAATCGGCGCCCCATTCTTCGGGCGGCTCGCCTTCGCCGCAATAGCCGTAGGCGGCCGTGATGGTGGCCATGCCGGCCGCCTTGCCGGCCTGGATGTCGCGCAGGTCGTCTCCGACATACACGCAGCGCGCCGGCGCGACGCCGCTGACTTCAGCGGCGTGCAGCAGCGGGGCGGGATGAGGCTTGGCGTGCGGCGTGGTGTCGCCGCTGACCACGGCCGAGGCGCGCGGCGCCAGGCCAATCGCGGCCACCAGCGGGGCGGTGAAGCGGGTGATCTTGTTGGTGACGATACCCCAGCGGATGCCGGCCGCCTCGAGCGCGTCCAGCACCTCGCCCATGCCTTCGAAGAGATGGGTATGCACGGCGATATCCGCCTCGTAGTAGTCGAGGAAGGTATCGCGCAAGGCGGGAAACTCGGGGTCGGCGGGGCTCTTGCCGAAGGCCGCGCCGATCAGGCCCCGTGCGCCGTGCGATGCCACCGGGCGGAGCTTTTCATAAGCCACGGGCGGGCGACCGTGCTCGGTGACCAGCCGGTTGGCCGCCGCGGCGAGATCGGGGGCGGTGTCGGCAAGGGTGCCGTCGAGATCGAAGAAGACTGCGTCGAATGTCTGCATGTTCAGGCGGGCCGGCGGAATGCCATCAGGTAGTTCACGTCGGTGTCGCGGCCCAGCGAATAGACCTGGGTCAGCGGGTTGTAGCTCATGCCGCGCATCTCGATCAGCTCCAGGCCCGCATTGCGGGCGTAGCGCGCCAGTTCCGACGGCGTGATGAACTTGTCGTAGTCGTGCGTGCCGCGCGGCAGCATCTTGAGCACGTATTCGGCGCCGACCACGGCCAGCAGGTAGGCCTTGAGGTTGCGGTTGATGGTGGAGAAGAACACCGTGCCGCCGGGCCGCACCAGCGTGGCGCAGGCGCGCACGATGGACTGCGGGTCGGGCACATGTTCGAGCATCTCCATGCAGGTCACCACGTCGACGCTGGCGGGCATGCGCGCGGCAAGCGCTTCGGCGGCGATCTCCTCGTAAGTCACGGATACGCCGGACTCCAGGCTGTGCAGGTCGGCAACCCGCAGCGCCTTGGTGGACAGGTCGATGCCGCGCACGGTGGCGCCGCTGCGCGCCATGCTCTCGGCCAGGATGCCGCCGCCACAGCCGATGTCCAGCACCTGCTTGCCGTTCAGCCCGGCAATGCCGTCAATCCAGTCCAGGCGCAGGGGATTGAGTTCGTGCAGCGGCTTGAACTCGCTTTCCGGGTCCCACCAGCGGTGGGCCAGTTCGCTGAACTTGTCGATTTCCCGGGCGTCGGCATTCTTGCCGAGCAGGGTGGTTTCAACGGTCGGGTGGTGCGGCGGGGAGATCTGCGTCATGGGGTTTGGCGCGCGGCCGGTGCGGCAGCGAGAAAGCGGAGGGTATGCTGCACTGTATCAAAAAAAAAGCCCAGCTTGCGCTGGGCTTTTCTTCATCGGAAAGAATCCGATTAACGTGCGCTGCGGGTGCCGACCACTTCGACTTCCACGCGGCGGTTCGGCTGCTGGCAGGCGATTTGCGCCTTGCGGTTGCCCTTGCACGACTTCGGGTCAACCTTCAGCTGACGCTTGCCCTTGCCTTCCGTGTAGACACGGTTGGCTTCCACGCCCTTGCTCACCAGATAGGCCTTGACGGCTTCAGCACGGCGGATCGACAGGCGATCGTTGTACTTGTCCGAACCGAACGAGTCGGTGTGGCCAACGGCGATGATGACTTCCAGGGTGATGCCGGACAGCTTGGAGCCCAGGTCGTCCAGCTTTGCCTTGCCTTCGGGCTTCAGCACGGCCTTGTCGAAATCGAACAGGGTGTCAGCAGCGAACGTGACCTTCTCGCTGGAAACAACCGGAGGAGCAACCGGAGCCGGCGGCGGAGCTACCGGAGCGACCGCCGGAGCCAGGGCGCCGTCGCACAGGGCGTTGGCCGTGGCCGGGGTCCACGAACTGTCGCGCCAGCAGAGCTCGTTCGTGCCGTTCTTCCACACGTACTCGCTCGTACCGTTGCCCCAGTTATCGTTCACAGCCTTCTTTTCGTAGGGGACGGACTGGGCTTGAGCGGATGCAGCCATTACTGCGGTAGCTGCAACGAGCGCGAGCTTGGCAAATTTTTTCATATTTCTCCTCTCAGGATGAGATCACCGCAGGGTTACTGCGAGCAAATGGACGGAAACAAGTCATACATTCTTCGGAGTATAACATTCTCGATGCGGTGTATGCTCCACTTCGAACAATGTCTGGCTCTTCGCTGGGGAATTGTGCCACAAGGGTCGTTTCCTAAGAAGTAAATATATTCGATTCCATCAATGGGTTTTAGGCCTGTGGTGTTTGTGCAACATGGCCCTTGCGATGCCCGCAAACCCTTGCCTGGCCGGGCTTGCAGGTTTTTGGTCCCGCTTCCGGGCGGCGCTTCCGGGCCCCGCCGGAGGCCCGGAACCGGGGGTTGCCGCAGCCGCGGGGGAGGGGTGCCGGGCATGTTAGAATGCCACGTTGCCCAGCTGTCAGACGCCGTCCCGGCGAATGGCGATTCACATGGGCGCCTTCTGTTTAAATTCGCCGCATAACCCACGCCGCAATGGATCAATTCGCCAAAGAAACCCTTCCGGTCTCCCTAGAAGAGGAAATGCGCCGCTCCTATCTCGATTACGCGATGAGCGTGATTGTCGGGCGCGCGCTTCCCGATGTGCGGGATGGCCTGAAACCGGTACACCGGCGTGTGCTCTATGCGATGCATGAGCTTAACAACGACTGGAACCGGCCGTACAAGAAATCGGCGCGTATCGTGGGGGACGTGATTGGTAAGTATCACCCCCACGGCGACACCGCTGTGTACGATACGATCGTCCGCATGGCGCAGAATTTTTCGCTGCGATACATGCTGGTCGATGGCCAGGGTAATTTCGGCTCGGTGGACGGTGATAACGCCGCCGCGATGCGTTATACCGAAATCCGCCTTTCCAAGATTGCCCACGAGATGCTGCTGGACATCGACAAGGAAACTGTCGATTTCGGGCCGAATTACGACGGCTCCGAAAATGAGCCGCTGATTCTGCCGGCGCGCATCCCCAATCTGCTGATTAATGGCTCGTCGGGTATCGCGGTGGGTATGGCCACCAATATTCCCCCGCACAATCTCAATGAGGTCGTCGACGGCTGTCTGCACCTGCTGCGTAATCCGCAGGCCACGGTGGACGAGCTGATCGAGCTGATCCCGGCGCCGGACTTCCCGACCGCCGGCATCATCTACGGCATCCAGGGCGTGCGCGAGGGCTACCGCACCGGCCGCGGCCGCGTGGTGATGCGCGCCAAGACGCACTTCGAGGATATCGACCGCGGCCAGCGCCAGGCGATCATCGTCGACGAGCTCCCCTACCAGGTCAACAAGCGCACGCTGCTCGAGCGCATCGCCGAGCTGGTGACCGACAAGAAGGTCGAGGGCATCTCGGATATCCGCGACGAATCCGACAAGTCCGGCATGCGCGTGGTGATCGAGCTCAAGCGCAACGAAGTGCCGGAGGTGGTGCTCAACAATCTCTACAAGCACACCCAGCTGCAGGACACCTTCGGCATGAACATGGTGGCGCTGGTCGACGGCCAGCCGCGCCTGCTGAACCTGCGCCAGATGCTGGAGTGCTTCCTGTCGCACCGGCGCGAAGTGGTGACCCGCCGCACCGTGTTCGAGCTGCGCAAGGCGCGCGAGCGCGGCCACGTGCTGGAAGGCCTGGCGGTTGCGCTGGCCAATATCGACGAGTTCATCGCCATCATCAAGGCTGCGCCCACCCCGCCCATCGCCAAGCAAGGGCTGATGAACAAGGCGTGGGATTCGAGCCTGGTGCGCGAGATGCTGGCGCGCGCCGAAGGCGATACGCCGGGCGGCCGTGCCTCTTATCGTCCGGATGGCCTGCCCGCCATCTTCGGCATGCAGGCCGACGGCCTGTACCGCCTGTCCGATTCGCAGGCCCAGGAAATCCTGCAGATGCGCCTGCAGCGCCTGACCGGCCTGGAGCAGGACAAGATCGTGCAGGAGTACCGCGACGTGATGGCGGTGATCTCCGACCTGCTCGACATCCTGTCGCGCCCCGAGCGGATCAGCACCATCATCGTCGAAGAGCTCACCGCCATCCGCACCGAGTTCGGCGACCTGCGCCGCTCGCACATCGAGCTCAACGCGACCGAGCTCGATACCGAGGACCTGATCACGCCGCAGGACATGGTGGTGACGCTGTCCCACAGCGGCTATATGAAGAGCCAGCCGATTTCCGAGTACCGCGCGCAGAAGCGTGGCGGGCGCGGCAAGCTGGCTACCACCACCAAGGAAGACGACTGGATCGACACGCTGTTCGTGGCGAACACGCACGACTACATCCTGTGCTTCTCGAACCGCGGCCGGCTCTACTGGCTCAAGGTGTACGAGGTGCCGCAGGGTTCGCGCAATGCGCGCGGCCGGCCGATCGTCAACATGTTCCCGCTGTCCGAAGGCGAGAAGATCAACGTCATCCTGCCGGTGCGCCAGTTCGACGCCGAGCACTTCATCTTCATGGGCACTGCCCGCGGCACCGTGAAGAAGACCGCGCTGACCGAGTTCTCCAACCCGCGCAAGGCCGGCATCATTGCTGTCGACCTGGACGAGGGCGACTACCTCATCGGCGCGGCCGTGACCGACGGCCAGCATGACGTGATGCTGTTCTCCGACGCTGGCAAGGCCGTGCGCTTCGACGAGAACGATGTGCGTCCGATGGGTCGCCAGGCACGCGGCGTGCGCGGCATGAACCTGGAAGACAGCCAGAGCGTGATTGCCATGCTGGTGGCGCCGGCCGAAACCAGCGACCAGGCCGGCACCGTCGGCAGCGTGCTGACCGCCACCGAGAACGGCTACGGCAAGCGTACGCCGATTGCCGAATACACTCGACACGGCCGCGGCACCAAAGGCATGATTGCGATCCAGACCAGCGAGCGCAATGGCCGTGTGGTGGCTGCCGCACTGGTGTCGCCGGACGACGAGATCATGCTGATCACGACCGGCGGCGTGCTGATCCGCACACGCGTGTCCGAGATCCGTGAAATGGGTCGCGCGACGCAAGGCGTCACGCTGATCAATGTGGACGAAGGCACCAAGCTGTCGGGTCTGCAGCGGATTGTCGAGAGCGATGCCGACAACGGCGTCGCGGGTGACGATCTCGACGCGGCCGAGGCGAGTGGTGCTGACGGCGCGGCGCCGGGCGAGCAGGCCGGTGCGCCGGACGGCACCCAGGCAGGCACGCCTGACACGGGATCGAATTCGTAAGTTGTTGCAACATTGAACCGCTGGCCGGAACTCGTTTGCCGGCCGTCGGACTAAAACGGACATATTTACCAGGGAGTCACAATGCTCAAGACCTATCGACGTATCGCTGTTCTGGCTGCCTTCGTGCCGGCCATGATGCTGGCCAACGCGGCGCAAGCCCAGGACGCCGACAAGACCGCTGCCATCAAGGAGCTCCTGACCGTCATGCAGGCCGACCAGGCCGTCAAGGGTCAGGCTGACAACTGGCAGCAGGGCGCCAAGCAGGAAGCGCCCATGGTCCTGGAGCAGGTACTTGTCGAGAACAAGACCCTCAACGACAAGCAGAAGCAGGCTGCGGTCGACAAGCTGAAGAAGAACGGCGCGGTGCAGCGCATGGTGGATGGCGCCGGCCAGGCGTTCTCGACCGACGGCTTCAAGAGCGACGCCATGAAGGCGCACTACGACGCCTTCGGCAAGTACTACAGCGCGCAGGAAATCCGTGACCTGACCACCTTCCTGAAATCGGCTACCGGACAGAAGTTCATGGCCAACCAGGGCAAGGCCACCCAGGAAATCTGGGGCTCGATGATGCAGAAGTACGGCCCGCAGGTCGGCAAGTCGATGCGCGACGCCGCCGAGAAGGAAATCGCCGCTGCTGCGAAGTAAGCCCGGGCAACCGGCCGCGGGAGCGGGGCGCTGTCCTCGTCTGCCCATTGCGGCGCGGGTTTGAGGGATAATGGCTGCTTGGTTAACACCGGCAGCCATTTTTCATTCCATGAACGAACCCCAGAATCCCGCACTTGCCGCCATGATGCAGCGCGCCGTGGCCGAGCGTGTCTATAACTTCTCGCCCGGTCCGGCAGCGCTGCCGACCGAAGTGCTGATGCAGGCGGCCGAAGAAATGCTGTCATGGCACGGCACCGGGGTTTCGGTGATGGAAATGAGCCATCGCAGCCGCGAGTTCGAAGGCATCCAGGCCGAGGCCCTGGCCAACCTGCGCGAACTGCTGCATGTGCCGAAGAACTTCCGCATCCTGTTCCTGCAGGGCGGTGCCATCGGCGAGAACGGCATCGTGCCGTTGAACCTGATGCGCCGCGTGGACGCCGAGCGTCCGAAGGCGGATTTCGTCGTGACCGGCAGCTGGTCGGTGAAGTCCGAGAAGGAAGCGCGCCGCTATGGCGAGGTCAATATCGCCGCCAGCAGTGCCGCGCAGAAGTTCGCGCGCATTCCCGACGTGTCCCAGTGGAAGCTGTCCGACGACGCGGCCTACGTGCATCTCTGCACCAACGAGACCATCGACGGCGTCGAGTTCCAGGACGTGCCCGATATCGGCCAGAGCCGCGATGGCGGACCGGTGCTGGTGGCCGATGTCTCCAGCCATATCCTCTCGCGCCCGGTGGACTGGTCGCGCGTCCAGGTTGCCTACGGCGGCGCGCAGAAGAACATCGGCCCGGCCGGGGTGACCATCGTGATCGTGCGTGAAGACCTGCTGGGCCACGCGCATCCGCTGTGCCCCTCCGCCTTCAACTGGCGCGTGGTGGCCGAGCATGACTCGATGTACAACACGCCGCCGACCTACGCCATCTATATCGCCGGCCTGGTCTTCAAGTGGCTCAAGGCCCAGGGCGGCGTGGGCGCGATCGAGCAGCGCAATATCGCCAAGTCGGGCGCGCTGTACCAGTTCCTGGACCAGAGCGCGTTCTATCGCAACGAGATCGATCCGGGCAGCCGCTCGCGCATGAACGTGCCGTTCTTCCTGGCCGACGAGTCGCGCAACGATGCGTTTCTGGCCGGTGCGCGCGCCAACGGGCTGGTCCAGCTCAAGGGCCACAAGTCGGTCGGAGGCATGCGTGCCAGCCTGTACAACGCCATGCCGCTCGAAGGTGTGCTGGCGCTGATCGAGTACATGCGCGAGTTCGAGCGCAGCGCGGCTTGATTTTCATGCGGTGACCTTGCCCGGCGGCAGTGGCGCGGCGCCGCCACACTGCCGGGCACCATCGCGCAGGGCTGCGCGCAGACCGCGCAAGCCGGCCATTTTCAGAGCCATTTCGCAATGAGGTGGCGAAGCGGATCCATACAATGACAAATCAAGACAAGCACATCGCGCAGGAGGCGGCGCCGCAGGACAATGCCGCTGCCGACAAGGCGCTCGGCGTCGAGCTGGCGCCGCTGCGCGAGCAGATCGACACGCTCGACCGCGAACTGCTCGCGATGCTGAACCGCCGTGCGCAACTGGCTCTCGACGTGGGCGAGGTCAAGAAAAAGTACGGCGCGCCGGTGTTCCGTCCCGAGCGCGAATTGCAGGTGATTCGCAAGGTGCAGGGCGCCAACCCCGGCCCGCTGCTCGACGAAAGCGTGGCATCGATCTGGCGCGAGGTGATGTCTGCCTGCCGCGGACTCGAGAAGCCGCTCGAGGTGGCCTTCCTGGGGCCGGCCGGCACGTTCTCCGAGCAGGCGCTGTACTCGCATTTCGGCCATGAGGTGAGCGGCGTGCCGTGCCCGAGCATCGACGAGGTGTTCCGCGCGGTGGAAGCCGGCACCGTGGAGTATGGCGTGGTGCCGGTGGAGAACTCCACCGAGGGCGCGGTGTCGCGCACGCTGGACCTGTTCCTGCAGACCTCGCTGAAGATCAGCGGCGAGATTGCGCTCAAGGTCCATCACAACCTGATGGCGTCGTCGCCGGACATGAAGGGCGTGACCGTGGTGCGGGCCCATGCGCAGGCGCTGGCGCAATGCCAGCACTGGCTCACGGCGAACTACCCGCACCTGGAGCGCCAGGCGGTGTCGAGCAACGCGGAAGCCGCGCGCATGGCAAGCGAGGACCCGACGGTGGCGGCGATTGCCGGCGAATCGGCGGCCAACCGCTACCACCTGCACCTGGTGCGCACGCATATCCAGGACGACCCGCACAACCGCACGCGCTTCGCGGTGATCGGGCGCTACGAGACCGAGCCCTCGGGCAGCGACCAGACCTCGATGATCCTGTCGGTGCCGAACAAGGCCGGCGCGGTGTACCAGTTGCTCGCGCCGCTGGCCGACAACGGTGTGTCGATGTGCCGCTTCGAGTCGCGTCCGGCGCGCAGCGGCGCGTGGGAATACTACTTCTACGTGGACGTGGAAGGTCACCAGCATGACGCCGCGGTGATGCGGGCGCTGGAGGAACTGCGCCGCAATGCGGCTTACTTCAAGGTGCTGGGCTCGTACCCGTCCAGCAGGTAGGGCATCACGTCAGAGCAACAAGAAAGCGAACAGCGAGGAGTCGATATGGCAGAGCAGGGCAAGCAATTCGGTCCGGATTACGTGCGTGCGATTTCCCCGTACGTGGCGGGCAAGCCCATTTCCGAGGTGGCGCGCGAGTTTGGCCTGGACGAGGCCGCCATCGTCAAGCTGGCGTCGAACGAGAACCCGCTTGGCATGCCCGATTCGGCGCGCGCCGCCATCGCTGCCGCGGTGGGCGAGCTGGGCCGCTACCCCGACGCCAACGGGTTCGAGCTGAAGGCCGCATTGTCGGCCCGCTTCGACGTAGACACGGAATGGCTCACGCTGGGCAACGGCAGCAACGACATCCTGGAAATCGCCGCGCACGCGCTGGTCAAGCCGGGCGAGTCGATCGTCTATGCCGAGCACTCCTTCGCCGTGTACGCGCTCGCCACACAGGAAGTCGGCGCGCGCGCCATCGAGGTCAAGGCGCGCGACTTCGGCCACGACCTGGACGCGATGGCTGCCGCCATCGCGCCGGATACGCGCCTGGTCTTCATCGCCAACCCCAACAACCCGACCGGCACCTTCCTGCCGGCCGCCGCCCTCGAAGCGTTCCTGGCCAAGGTGCCTGCCGACGTGGTCGTGGTGCTGGACGAGGCCTACAACGAGTACCTGGACGATGCGCAGCAGTACGACTCGGTCGCGTGGGTGCGCCGGTATCCGAACCTGCTGGTGTCGCGCACGTTCTCCAAGGCCTACGGCCTGGCCGGCCTGCGTGTCGGCTACGCGGTGGCCCAGCCGGCGCTGACCGACCTGCTCAACCGCGTCCGCCAGCCGTTCAACGTGAACAGCCTCGCACAGGTGGCGGCGATCGCGGCGCTGGGCGATGCGGCCTTCCTCAAGCGCAGCGCCGAGCTGAACCGCGCCGGCAAGGCGCAACTGGTGGCCGCGTTCGACCGGCTCGGCCTGCAATACGTGCCGTCCTCGGGCAACTTCGTGCTGGTGCGCGTGGGCGAGGACGACGGTGCCGGCGCGCGCGTCAACCTGGCGCTGCTCAGGCAGGGCGTGATCGTGCGCCCGGTGGGCAACTACAACCTGCCGAAGTGGCTGCGCGTGACCATCGGCCTGCCCGAAGAGAACGCCGCCTTCATCGCGGCGCTGGAAAAAGCGCTCAGGTAAAGGCACCCGGGCCGGCGCCGTCCCCGCGTCGCGGCCCGCCACCCGCGCATTTGGCGGCGCCGATGCCGGGCGGAGCGGATACAATGCCGGATTCCCGAACTTTCGTGCCTGGCAGCGTATTCCCGTGACCGATCCTGCGTCCGCCCCCTATTTTTCTCGTGTCGTCATTGTCGGCGTCGGCCTGATCGGCGGCTCGCTCGCGCTTGCGCTCAAGCGGGCCGGCGCGGTCGGCACGGTGGTCGGCGTGGGCCGCTCGCAGGCTGCGCTCGAGCGCGCCCTCAAGCTTGGCGTGATCGACGAGGCGGCGACGCTGGAAGAAGCCGCCAAAGGCGCCAGCGTGATCGTGCTGTGCGCGCCGGTGGCGCAGACCTTTGCGCTGCTGCACGCACTCGAGCCGCACCTGGAGCCCGCCACCATCGTGACCGACGCGGGCAGCACCAAGTCCGATGTGATCGTGGCCGCCAAGACCGCGCTGGGCGACAAGGCAGCGCAATTCGTGCCGGCGCATCCGATCGCCGGCCGCGAGCTGCACGGAGTCGAGGCCGCGCTGGCCGATCTCTACGACGGCAAGCGGGTCGTGTTGTGCCCGCTGCAGGAAAACTCCCGCCTCGATGTGGCCGCCGTGCGCGCCATGTGGGAGACCGCGGGCGCGCTCTGCCATGTGATGTCTGCGGTGCAGCACGACGCCGTGTTCGCCTCGGTCAGCCATCTGCCGCATTTGCTGTCGTACGCGCTGGTCGCCCAGGTGGCCAATGCCGAAGACGCGGCGCTCAAGCTCGATTTCGCCGGTGGCGGTTTCCGTGACTTCACGCGCATTGCGGCGTCCTCCCCGGAAATGTGGCGAGACATCTGCGTGGGCAACCGCGAGGCGATGCTCAGCGAGCTGACTACCTACCAGGCCATGCTCGCGCACCTGAAGACCCTGATCGAGAAAAGCGACGGCGCGGGCCTTGAACGCGTCTTCCAGCGTGCCAGCCAGGCCCGCCTTCAGTGGGGCGCGCAGCGTGCGCCTGCAGTCAACGTCGAACCCTGACCGCCACGTCCTTCGCGTCCTTCGCGTCATTCGCGTCATTCACACCACGGCGGCCCGCCATCGGCACGGCCGTCGCCCAACCCGCTTGCAGACCATGGAACACCTCACGCTCGGTCCCCTCACTCGCGCCTCTGGCACGGTTCGCCTGCCGGGCTCCAAGAGCATCTCCAACCGCGTGCTGCTGCTGGCGGCGCTCGCCGAGGGCGAGACCCGCGTATGCGACCTGCTCGATTCCGACGACACCCGCGTGATGCTGCAGGCGCTGCGCACGCTCGGCGTGGAATGGCGCCAGGAAGACGGCGTGTGCGTGGTGCGCGGCGTGGGCGGCAAATTCCCCGGCAAGGCGGCGGACCTGTTCATGGGCAATGCGGGCACCGCCATCCGCCCGCTGACCGCGGCGCTGGCCCTGCAGGGCGGCAGCTACAAGCTGTCCGGCGTGCCACGCATGCACGAGCGGCCGATCGGCGATCTCGTCGACGGCCTGCGCCAGATCGGCGCCAAGGTCGACTACCTGGGGACCGAGGGCTATCCGCCGCTGCAGATCTCGCCCGCCCAGATCCGCATCGATGCGCCCATCCGCGTGCGCGGCGATGTCTCCAGCCAGTTCCTGACGGCCCTGCTGATGACGTTGCCGCTGGCCGACGCGGCCGCCGGCACCATCGAGATCGAGATCGTGGGCGAGTTGATCTCCAAGCCCTATGTCGAGATCACGCTCAGCCTGCTGGCGCGCTTCGGCATCGACGTCAGGCGCGAAGGCTGGTCGCGCTTTATCGTTCCGGCGCGTGCCGCCTATCGCTCGCCGGGCGAGATCTTCGTCGAGGGCGATGCGTCGTCGGCGTCGTATTTCCTGGCCGCCGGTGCCATCGGCGGCGGCCCCTTGCGCGTGGAAGGCGTGGGCATGTCGAGCATCCAGGGGGATGTGAAGTTTGCCGAGGCGCTCAATCGCATGGGCGCCAATGTCATGGCCGGCGCCAACTGGATCGAGGTGCGCGGCACCGAGCGTGACGATGGCCGCCTGCGCGGCATCGAACTCGACTGCAATCACATTCCCGACGCCGCCATGACGCTGGCGGTGGCTGCGCTGTTTGCCGACGGCCCGACCACGCTGACCAATATCGCCAGCTGGCGGGTCAAGGAAACCGACCGCATCAGCGCCATGGCCATCGAGTTGCGCAAGCTCGGCGCGGAGGTGGAGGAGGGCGCGGACTACCTGAAAGTGACGCCACCGACCCAGTGGCTGACGCCGGCGGCCGGTATCGACACTTATGACGACCACCGCGTGGCGATGTGCTTTTCGCTGGCCGCGTTCGGGCCGCTGCCGGTACGCATCAACGAGCCGGGTTGCGTGGCCAAGACCTTCCCGGACTACTTCGACGTGTTCGCCACGGTGGCGCGCTGATCACCCGGCGCGGGCCGGGAGGCCCGCATACGCGCATGCGCGCCTGCCCCAGTAGCGGCCGGGCGCGGAATGCGCCACAGTATGGAATTGCGGTGTGAACGATGCCGCCTGCGCGCGGACGAAGGACAAGGAGGACTTGTCGTGGCGAATTCCCGTTCTGATTTAAGTATTCAATTTTTTGTTCTGTTTCAATAAGCAATGACTATTGTCGACGTCATCACAATCGACGGGCCCACTGCCTCTGGCAAGGGCACCGTAGCGCACAAGGTGGCCGATGCGCTCAGCTTCCACTTGCTGGACAGCGGGGCCTTGTATCGCCTTGTGGCGCTCGCCAGCGAGCGTGCAGGCATCGATATACAGGACATCGAGGCGCTTGCAAGGCTGGCTGCCCACCTCGATGTCAAGTTCGGCCCGGACCGGGTCTGGCTCAGTGGCGAGGAGGTCAGCCTGGCCCTGCGCGCCGAGGCGACCGGCAACCGCGCCTCGGCCATCGCCGTGCATCAGCCGGTGCGCGATGCGCTTACGGCGCTGCAGCGGGGCTTTCGCAAGCTGCCCGGGCTTGTCGCCGACGGGCGCGACATGGGCACCGTGATTTTCCCGGACGCCCGCCTGAAGGTATTCCTGACCGCAAGTGTCGAGGCGCGCGCTCGCCGGCGCTATAAACAATTGATTGATAAGGGAATTTCTGCTAATATCGAAGACCTTTTGCGTGACCTCGAGTCGCGCGACCTGCGGGATCGCACCCGCACGGCCGCGCCGCTGCGTCCCGCAACGGATGCAAAACTGCTCGATACCTCCGACATGACGGTGGATCAGGCGGTGGCGCAAGTGCTGCAGTGGTTTGCGGTGCAGGGTTCCTGACCCGCGCCCTGACCACTTCGCACTGAAGTGCCGGCAGCGCCCGCCCGAGCGGACCTGCCGGTGTTGTCCAACCTGACCCCGCTGCCCTGGCAGACTGTGCGCGATCCTCGCGCCGGCCCGAGTACTGCGGATTGATACTCAAGTTTATGTCCGACCTGCAAACTAACGAATCCTTTGCCGCACTGTTCGAGGAATCCGTCGCCCGCTCCAATATGAAGGCTGGCGAAGTGATTTCCGCTGAAGTCGTGCGCATCGACCACAACTTCGTGGTCGTCAACGCCGGCCTCAAATCGGAAGCCTTTGTGCCGGTGGAGGAGTTCCTGAACGACCAGGGCGAACTCGAAGTGCAGGCCGGCGACTACGTCTCCGTGGCCATCGACGCGCTCGAGAACGGCTATGGCGACACCATCCTCTCCCGCGACAAGGCCAAGCGCCTGGCATCGTGGCTGAACCTCGAGAAGGCGCTGGAAGACGGCGAGATCATCTCGGGCACGGTCACGGGCAAGGTCAAGGGCGGCCTGACCGTCATGGTCAACGGCATCCGCGCGTTCCTGCCGGGCTCGCTGGTCGACGTGCGTCCGATCAAGGACACCACGCCGTACGAAGGCAAGACCCTGGAATTCAAGGTCATCAAGCTGGATCGCAAGCGCAACAACGTGGTGCTGTCGCGCCGCGCTGTCGTGGAAGCGACCCTGGGCGAAGAGCGCCAGAAGCTGATGGAAACCCTGAAGGAAGGCGCCATCGTCAACGGTATCGTCAAGAACATCACGGACTACGGCGCGTTCGTGGACCTGGGTGGCATCGACGGCCTGCTGCACATCACCGACCTGGCATGGCGTCGTGTGCGTCACCCCAGCGAAGTGCTGTCGGTTGGCCAGGAAATCACCGCCAAGATCCTCAAGTTCGACCAAGAGAAGAACCGCGTCTCGCTGGGCGTGAAGCAGCTGGGCGAAGATCCGTGGGTCGGCATCTCGCGTCGTTACCCGCAAAGCACCCGCCTGTTCGGCAAGGTGACCAACCTGACCGACTACGGCGCGTTCGTCGAGATCGAAGCCGGCATCGAAGGCCTGGTGCACGTGTCGGAAATGGACTGGACCAACAAGAACGTTGCTCCGTCCAAGGTTGTCCAGCTGGGCGACGAAGTCGAAGTCATGGTTCTGGATATCGACGAAGACAAGCGTCGTATCAGCCTGGGCATGAAGCAGTGCAAGGCCAATCCGTGGGACGATTTCAGCCGTAACCACAAGAAGGGCGACAAGCTGGGCGGCCAGATCAAGTCGATCACCGACTTCGGCGTGTTCATCGGCCTGCCCGGTGGCATCGACGGCCTGGTGCACCTGTCCGACCTGTCCTGGCAAGAAACCGGCGAAGAAGCCGTGCGCAAGTACAAGAAGGGCGACGAAGTGGAAGCCGTGGTTCTGGGCATCGACGTCGACAAGGAACGCATCTCGCTGGGTATCAAGCAGCTGTCGGGCGATCCGTTCAACAACTTCATCTCGGCCAACGACAAGGGTTCCCTGGTCAACGGCACGATCAAGACGGTTGATGCCAAGGGCGCCGTGGTGCAGTTGGCTGATGACGTCGAAGGCTACCTGCGCGCATCCGAGATCTCGGCTGACCGCGTGGAAGACGCCCGCAACGTGCTGAAGGAAGGCGAGCAGATCACCGCTCTGGTTGTGAACGTCGACCGCAAGTCGCGCAACATCAACCTGTCGATCAAGGCCAAGGACAACGTCGAGCAGCAAGAAGCGATGCAAAAGTTCGCGGCTGACACCGGCACGGCTGGCACGACCAACCTGGGCGCGCTGCTGAAGGCCAAGCTCGGCCAGGACAACCAGTAAGCATTGGTTCACTCCTGCCAGCGGATGCCCATGACCAAGTCCGAGCTTGTCGAAAAACTGGCTGCCCGGTTCCCGCAGTTGTTGCTGCGGGATGCGGACATCTCGGTGAAGACGATCCTCGATGCGATGTCCGAAGCGTTGGCCGACGGCCACCGAATCGAGATTCGCGGATTCGGCAGTTTTGGTCTGAACCGGCGTCCGCCGCGCGTGGGGCGCAACCCCAAGTCCGGCGAACGTGTGCTGGTGCCCGAGAAACGGGTGCCGCACTTCAAGGCGGGCAAGGAGTTGCGCGAGCGGGTCGACCGCAGCCCGGTGCCACAGGCCGGTAACGGTGGTGCCGGTGCCATTGCCAACGGGAGTCACGTCGGCAACGGCAATGGCATCGCCAACGGCAACGGCCACGGCGCCGCGCCTGGGGCGGCACATGCGGCAACGCATGTCCAGTCCAAGCCGGCGACGGTTGCCGGCGGTGCGCTGCACGAGGATGCCGGGCTGAAGCTGGCCCGGTCCTGATTTGCTGCGATTCGCTCGCAACATGCCTGGATAGTCGAGAAAGCGCCCCTTATCGGGGCGCTTTTTCATTGTGTGGGCATACAAGACGTTACCGTTGGCACGAGGCGATTCCGCTACAATGCCGGAAATCCACCGGGGACTGCCCTGATAGCCGCATTGCCTGGGCCCGAGTTCCTACCTGTCGCATGAAGTCCGCATGATGTCCGCATGAAGCCCGCATGAAACTTGTCGCCTGGATCATCCGCATCGTCCTGTTCGCGCTGCTGTTCGTGCTGGCGCTGCGCAACACCGCCGACGCCTCGCTGCGGCTGTTTTTCGACGCAGTCTGGCGCGCGCCGCTGATCCTGATCCTGCTTGCCGCATTCGGCCTCGGTATCGTCGCCGCGCTCGCCGCCATTGCGCCCGCGCTGATGCGCCAGCGCATGGAAGTGGGCCGGCTGCGGCGTGCGCTCGGCGAGGCGCGCAGCCAGCCGGCCGCAAGCGATCCGCAGGCGGCCGCATCCGGCGTTCCCTACAACGTAGTCGGCCCGAAAGTCTGAGCCATGATTTTTGAAACCTGGTGGCTGCTTGCGCTGCCGCTGATCTTTGGCCTCGGCTGGATGGCCGCGCGCTTCGATGCGCGCCAGCTCCTGAGCGAGCAGGGCGCGCTTCCCCGTTCCTATTTCAAAGGGCTGAATTTCCTGCTCAACGAGCAGCCCGACCAGGCCATCGATGCCTTTATCGAAGTGGTGCGCCTGGACCCCGAGACCACCGAGCTTCACTTCGCCCTCGGTGCGCTGTTCCGCCGGCGCGGCGAAACCGAGCGCGCCATTCGCGTGCACCAGAACCTGGCCAGCCGCCAGGACCTGCCCGATGCAGAGCGCGAGCACGCCCTCTACGAACTCGGGCAGGACTATCTGCGCGCCGGGTTGCTGGACCGTGCCGAAGAGTCGCTGCGGCGGCTGATGTCGGGCCCCTACGCGGCGCCGGCCAAGCATGTGCTGCTCGAACTCTACGAAGTCGAGAAGGAATGGAAGAAGGCCATCGAGGCCGCGCGCGAACTCCAGCCGCTCGAGCAGAAGGACTACAAGGTGCAGATCGCGCAGTTCTGTTGCGAACTGGCGCAGGACGCGCTGCAGCGCAAGCAGCCAGAGGATGCGACCGGCTGGTTGCGGCAGGCCATCGAGGAAAACCCCGCCAATGTGCGCGCGCCGATGCTGCTCGGCGACGTGGCGATGGCGGCAGGCGATGTCACCGGCGCGCTGGGCCACTGGCTGGGCATCGAGAAGCAGGATGCGTCCTACCTGCCGTTGGTGGCGGATCGCGTGATCAAGGCCTATCGCCAGCTCGGTGATGAAGGCCGGGCCCTGGAGTGGCTGCGCGGCCTGCTCAAGACCAACCTGGCCCCGGAATTGCTCGACAGCGCCTATCGGACGGAGCTCGAGCTGCATGGTGCGGAAGCGGCCGCGACGCTGATGCGCGAGCAACTGCGCCGGCAGCCTTCGCTGCTGGCCCTGACCAAGTATTTCGAGGCCCAGGCCGCCGAGGTCGCGCAGGCGCAGGGTGCGCCCGCCGAAGTGGCCGCGGCCGGATCCGGCGCCGCCGCCGCGGTGGCGCAGCCCGACGCAGGCCAGGATCTCGCCCATGCGCAGGAGGTATCGGCGATCCGCGACCTGCTGCAGCATCGTACGCGCAACCTGGCGCGCTATACCTGCCGCGAGTGTGGCTTCCGCGCGCGATTGTTCTATTGGCAGTGCCCCGGCTGCAATCGCTGGGAAACCTATGCACCGCGCCGTTCCGAGGCGCTGGGCTGACGCCGTCGTAGCGCGCGCCAATCCCTATCTGGAGTACGAGTTATGAAAGTCACCGTTATCGGCAGCGGCTACGTCGGTCTAGTGACCGGCGCCTGCCTGGCAGAACTGGGCAACGATGTGTTCTGCCTGGATGTGGATGAGCGCAAGATCGCTCTGCTCAATGCCGGCGGCGTGCCGATCTACGAGCCGGGCCTGAAGGAGCTGATCCAGCGCAACCGCGAAGCCGGGCGACTGACCTTCTCCACCGACGTGGCGGCCAGCGTGGAGCACGCCGATGTGCAGTTCATCGCGGTCGGCACGCCGCCGGACGAGGACGGCTCGGCAGACCTGCAGTACGTGCTGGCGGCGGCGCGCAATATCGGCCGCCATATGACGGGCTTCAAGGTGGTGGTGGACAAGTCGACGGTGCCGGTCGGCACCGGGGATCGTGTCACGCAGGCCATCCGCGCCGAACTGGCTACGCGTGCGCTCGAAGATCTGCAGTTTTCGGTGGTGTCGAATCCCGAGTTCCTCAAGGAAGGCGCCGCGGTGGAAGACTTCATGCGGCCTGACCGCATCGTGCTGGGTTGCGACGGCGACGTCGCGGGCCGCCATGCCAAGGCCATCATGCGCCAGCTGTATGCCCCGTTCAACCGCAACCACGAACGTACCTTCTACATGGACGTGCGCTCGGCGGAGTTCACCAAGTACGCCGCCAATTCGATGCTGGCCACGCGCATCTCGTTCATGAACGAGCTGGCCAACCTGGCCGACGAGGTCGGCGCCGATATCGAGCTGGTGCGCATGGGCATCGGTTCCGATCCGCGCATCGGCTATAGTTTCCTCTATGCCGGCGCCGGTTACGGCGGCTCATGCTTCCCCAAGGACGTGCAGGCACTGATGCGTACCGCGAGCGCGCACGGCAAGCCCATGCGCGTGCTGGAGGCAGTGGAAGCGGTCAACGAGGCGCAAAAGCAGGTGCTGGCCGACAAGGTCGTGCGCCGCTTCGGCGAGGATCTCGCAGGCCGCACGTTCGCGTTCTGGGGCCTGGCGTTCAAGCCGAACACCGACGATATGCGCGAGGCGCCGTCGCGGGTGCTGGCGCGCGCACTGGTTGCACGCGGTGCGTCGCTGCGCGTGCACGATCCGATCTCGATGGAGGAGGCTCGCCACGCGCTGGAGGCAGACCTCGCCGATATCGAGGGCGGCTTTGCCCGCGTGCATTTCAGCGAAGCGCAGATGGATACGCTGGACGGCGCCGACGCGCTGGTCATCCTCACCGAATGGAAGGTCTTCCGCAGCCCGGATTTCAACCAGATCAAGCGCCGCCTGAAGGCACCCGTCATCTTCGACGGCCGCAATCTGTACGAGCCCGAGGCCATGCAGGAAGCAGGCATCGAATACCATGCGATCGGGCGGCCGACCACGACGCGCTGAACCGAGAAAACCAACGGGAACGACAAGCCGACGCCCTGGCTGACGGACCGGGCCGCGTTGCCAAGGATTCCATGAGCAAGAACCACATTCCGCTGCAACAGATCAATCAATCCCGCATCCTGGTGACGGGCGACATGATGCTGGACCGCTACTGGTTCGGCGACGTGGAACGCATCTCGCCGGAAGCGCCGGTGCCGGTCGTGCAGATCAAGCGCAGCGACGAACGGCTCGGCGGCGCCGCCAACGTGGCGCGCAACGCGGCCGCGCTGGGCGCCACGGTCGGCATGCTCGGCGTGGTGGGCGACGACGAGCCCGGCCGCACGCTGGAGACGCTGCTGGAGGCCAGCCATGTGCAGCCCTACCTGCACCGCGACCGGAGCGTCAACACCACCATCAAGCTGCGCGTGATGGCGCACCAGCAGCAACTGCTGCGCGTGGATTTCGAGAACCCGCCGGCGCACGAAGTCCTGCTCTCCGTGCAGGACCGCTTCCTGGCCCTTGTGAAGGAATACAAGGTGCTGGTGCTGTCCGACTACGGCAAGGGCGGGCTGGCGCACGTGGGCCGCATGGTGGAAGCCGGCCGGGCGGCCGGTTGCCTGGTGCTGGTCGATCCCAAGGGCGACGACTACTCGCGCTATCGCGGCGCCACGCTGATCACGCCCAACCGCGCCGAGATGCGTCATGTGGTGGGTGCCTGGAAGACCGAATCGGACCTCACCATCCGGGCCCAGAACCTGCGCCGCGAATTGCATCTCGATGCGCTGCTGCTGACGCGTTCGGAAGAGGGCATGACGCTCTACACCGAAGCGGAAGTGCTGCATGTTTCGGCCCAGGCGCGCGAGGTCTACGACGTATCGGGCGCCGGCGACACCGTGATCGCCACGCTGGCGACCATGCTCGGGGCCGGCGTGCCGCTCAAGGAAGCCGTGCAGCACGCCAACCGCGCCGGCGCCATCGTGGTGGGCAAGCTCGGCACGGCCGTTGTCACCTATTCTGAATTGTTCGGCTCGCAGGCGCAGGGCGCGGCGCTGCCTTCCGGCTCGAACGAGCCTTCACGCACATGACCATCATCGTTACCGGCGCGGCCGGATTCATCGGCAGCAACCTCGTCAAGGGCCTCAACGAACGCGGCGAGGACAATATCGTCGCCGTCGACAACCTGACGCGCGCAGAGAAATTCCACAACCTCGTCGACTGCGAGATCCTCGACTACGTGGACAAGACCGAATTCCTCGCGCGCTTCGCCCGTGGCGAGTTCGGCAAGGTGCGCGCGGTCTTCCACGAGGGCGCCTGCTCGGACACCATGGAGCACGACGGCCGCTACATGATGGAGAACAACTACCGCTATACGCGGGCGCTGATGGAAGCCTGCCTGGAGCAGGGCACGCAGTTCCTCTACGCTTCGTCGGCGGCGACCTACGGCGCTTCGCAGGTGTTCAAGGAAGACCGCGAGCACGAGCAGCCGCTCAACGTCTACGGCTACTCCAAGTTCCTGTTCGACCAGGTGGTGCGGCGCACGCTGCCGTCGGCTTTGTCGCAGATCGTGGGCTTCCGCTACTTCAATGTCTACGGCCCGCGCGAAGCGCACAAGGGACGCATGGCTTCGGTGGCGTTCCACAATTTCAACCAGTTCCGCGCCGACGGCACCGTGAAGCTGTTCGGCGAATATGGCGGCTACGGCCCGGGTGGCCATACGCGCGACTTCGTGTCGGTGGAAGACGTGGTGAAGGTCAACCTGTTCTTCCTCGAGCACCCGGACAAGTCGGGGATCTTCAACCTCGGCACCGGCAACGCGCAGCCCTTCAACGACATCGCCACCACCGTGGTCAACACGCTGCGCGAAGCCGAGGACAAGCCCCGGCTGAGCCTGGACGAGCTGGTGCAGGAAGGACTGGTCGAGTACGTCAAGTTCCCCGATGCGCTGCGCGGCAAATACCAGTGCTACACGCAGTCGGACATGTCGCGACTGCGCGCGGCAGGCTACAAGGACGCGTTCTACACGGTCGAGGAAGGCGTGTCGCGCTACTGCCGCTGGCTGCTGCAGCGCAAAGCCTGAGGCGGGAGAGATCAGGCCATCGACGCGCGCTTCGGCGCGCGTTTTTTTGGCTTGCGGCGGACACACCTTGGTAGCCGAGGTGAACATTTGTTGCAGGACGCGCCAACGCTGCCGCGCGCTCCTATCCTCCGTGTTGCCGCGTCCAGCGAGGGCGCGGCTACCTTCACAACGGATAGGAGAATCTCCATGCGCAATCAGGCAATCAAGGTACTCAAGCTGGTTTCCGGGCAGGCACTGCTGGCCCTGGCGCTGTGCTTTTCGCTGATGGGCGCGGCCCATGCCGCGGTCGATGTCAATACGGCAGACGAGACTTCGCTGGTGACGCTCAAGGGCATCGGTCCGGCCACCGCGAGCACCATCGTCGCCGAGCGCGCCAAGGGTGGTCCCTTCAAGGATGCGGCCGACCTGGCCGACCGCGTCAAGGGCCTTGGGCAGAAATCGGTGGCGCGGCTGCAGGAAGGCGGCATGACCATCGGCGCCGCGGCCGCACCGAAGCCGGCCGCGGTTGCGGCAAAGAAGGATGCCAAGGTCGCGGACAAGGCGCCGGCCAAGCCCGCCAGATAAGCGGGCGCGGCTGCCGCCACCAAGGCAACCCGCCCGTCGTACCGAAGAAGCCCCGGCCGTGTCCGGGGCTTCTTTGCGTTCATGCACCAAAAGCGCGGTCGAGCCGCTGGTACGGCTCGTGCTAGTCCGGATGGCTTCGCACGATCGCGGCTGCACGGTATCATGCGGACGCCCGCGCAGGCCGAGCCGGCCGCGCGGCAAGGACAAACCAAATCGAGCCGGACCTGCCCGCGCGCGGGCGGCCAGGCCAAGGACAGAAAAGGGAGCTGGACAATGGGAAATGATGAGGACGCGGGATTCCTGCCCAAGTGGCGGCTGAAGACGCATGGCGTGATCGCGCCTGACGAGCGGCTGCCTGCGGGGCAGACCGTCCTGGCCGGCATCCAGCACGTGGTGGCGATGTTCGGCTCGACGGCGATCGCGCCGATCCTGATGGGTTTCAATCCCAATATCGCGATCCTGTTTTCCGGTATCGGCACGCTGATTTTCTTCTTGTGCGTGCGCGGGCGGGTGCCGAGCTACCTGGGCTCGAGCTTCGCCTTTATCGCGGTGGTGATTGCCGCCACCGGCTACGCCGGCAGCGGCCCCAACCCGAACATACCGGTGGCGCTGGGCGGCATCATCGCCGCGGGCGCGCTCTACCTGGTGATCGGTCTCGTGGTGCAGGCGGTGGGATACCGCTGGGTCGAGCGGCTGATGCCGCCCGTGGTGACCGGCGCCATCGTCGCGGCCATCGGCCTGAACCTGGCGCCGGTGGCGGTCAAGGCCGTGAGCGGCGCCGCGCTCGACACCTGGGTTGGCCTGGCCACGGTGCTGGCCGTTGGCATGGTCGCCGTGCACGCGCCTGGCATGCTGCGCCGGCTGCCGGTGCTGGTCGGCGGGCTGTTCGGCTATGCGCTGTATTACGTTTGCACCAATGTCATGGGACTGGGCAAGGCCATCGATTTCTCCGGCGTGGCCGCGGCGAGCTGGTTCGGCCTGCCGGTCTTCACCTCGCCGGTATTCCAGGCCAGCGCCATGCTGCTGATCGCACCGGTGGCGATCGTACTGGTGGCCGAGAATCTCGGGCATATCAAGGCCATCAGCGTGATGACCGGGCGCAATCTCGATCCGTACATCGGGCGTGCCTTCATCGGTGACGGCATTGCCACCATGATCTCCGCGGGCGGCGGTGGTACCGGCGTGACCACCTATGCCGAGAACATGGGCGTGATGGCCGTGACCCGGATCTACTCCACGCTGATCTTCGTGGTGGCCGCGGTGGTGGCGCTCATCCTGGGCTTTTCTCCCAAGTTCGGCGCGCTGATCCTGACCATCCCGGGTCCCGTGATCGGCGGCCTGACCATTGTCGTGTTCGGGCTGATTTCCGCCACGGCAGGGCGCATCTGGGTGGAAAACAAGGTGGACTTCTCCAGCTCGCGCAACCTGATCACGGTGGGCGCCACGCTCACCGTGGCGGCCGGCGACCTGACCCTGAAGCTGGGCGGCATGGCGCTGGGCGGTATCGGTACCGCCACTTTCGGCGCCATCCTGCTGTATCACCTGCTGGGCGGCAGCAAGAGCGAATCCGACGCCTGATGACCGTGCCGCGGCGGCCCGGGCGGCGAGGGTCGCCCGCCGCGCAGCCAACGCGGGTATTACGACTGGATTACAATGTCCGCCGACATTTGGAATCCCCGCTCACCATGGCCTACAAGACGATCGAAGACACCATCGGCAATACGCCGCTGGTGCAACTGCAGCGCATCCCCGGCGCCGCCGGTGCCCCGCGCGGCAATGTCATCCTCGGCAAGCTCGAGGGCAACAACCCGGCCGGGTCGGTCAAGGACCGGCCGGCGGTGTCGATGATCGCCCGCGCCGAAGCGCGCGGCCGCATCAAGCCGGGTGATACGCTGATCGAGGCCACCTCGGGCAATACCGGCATCGCGCTGGCCATGGCGGCCGCCATCCGTGGCTACAAGATGGTGCTGATCATGCCCGAAGACCTGAGCATGGAGCGCCGCCAGAGCATGGCCGCCTATGGCGCCGAGATCATTCTCACGCCGGTCAAGGGCGGCATGGAGTACGCGCGGGACCTGGCTGACTCGATGGAGCGCGATGGCCGCGGCGTGATCCTCGACCAGTTCGGCAACCCGGACAATCCGCTGGCCCACTACGAGACCACCGGCCCCGAGATCTGGCGCGAAACCGAAGGACGCATCACTCACTTCGTCTCCGCCATGGGCACCACCGGCACCATCACCGGCGTGTCGCGCTTCCTGAAGGAGCAGAGCGCGGCGGTGCAGGTGGTCGGCGCGCAGCCGGCCGAGGGCTCGCGCATTCCCGGCATCCGCAAGTGGCCGGAGGCGTACATGCCGAAGATCTACGATCCCAAGTACATCGACCGCACCGAACTGGTCAGTCAGGGCGATGCCGAGCACATGGCCCGCCGCATGGCGCGCGAGGAAGGCATCTTCTGCGGGATCTCGGCCGCCGGCGCGCTGTGCGTGGCACTGCGCATCGCCGAAGAGGTGGAGAACGCCACCATCGTCTTCGTGGTGTGCGACCGCGGCGACCGCTATCTCTCGACAGGGGTGTTCCCGGCCTGAGGCCCGCGCCGCACGCACCGCACGCGCCAGCAAAAAGCCCCGCTCGGATCACGGCGGGGCTTTTTGTCTTCTGTGGTCGGCGGCGGCAGGTGCCGCCGGCGCTCGGGGTCAGCCCATCGCCGACTTGACCGCCTCGCCCAGCTGGTACACCGCCAGCGCGTAGAAGAAGCTGCGGTTATAGCGCGTGAGCACGTAGAAATTGCGCAGGCCCAGCATGTAGTCGGTGGTTTCGCCGGGCGTGGGCAGGTCCACCACCAGCACGCCGGTCTCGCCTTCGCGCGCCAGGTCGATCGGTTCGTCCACGCGCAGGCCGGCCTTGAGCAACTGGTTCAGCGTGCGGGTGGGCCACGGCTCGCCGTCTGCGGCCGCGGTGGCGATGCCGCGGCTGCCCTCGTCGGGGGCAAGGCGCCAGACCACCGGGCGGCCCTGTTCCCAGCCGTGCAGTTGCAGGAAGCGGCCCACGCTGCCGATGGCGTCGGTGGCGCTGTTGCGCAGGTCGATGTGGCCGTCGCCGTCGTAGTCGATGGCGTAGTCGCGCAGGCTGGTCGGCATGAACTGCGGGATGCCGACGGCGCCGGCGTAGGAGCCCAGCACCGAGAACACATCGGTGTTGGTGTCGCGGCACCACAGCAGGTAGTCCGCCAGCTGGTTGCGGAACAGCGTGGTGCGCGCGTCGCGGTTCGGGGTGTCCGGATAGTCGAAGGCCAGCGTGGAGAGCGAGTCGATCACGCGGAACGTGCCCATGTCGCGGCCATAGATGGTTTCGACGCCGATGATGCCGACGATCACCGAAGCCGGCACGCCGAACTCGGCCTCGGCGCGGCGCAGGGTGTCGCGGTTCTGCTGCCAGAAGCGCACGCCCGCGTTGATGCGGATGGGTTCGATAAAGCGCGAGCGGTATGCGCGCCAGCTCTTGCGGCCCGGCGTGGCGGGCGGCATGATCAGGCGCGCTACCGTGGACGAATAGACGGCCTGCCCGAACCAGCCTTCGAGCATGGGGCGGGCGAAGCCATGGCGCGCCACCATTTCGTCGATGAAGGCGCGGCTCTTCGGGTTGTCGCGATAGCGGCCCGGCTCGATCTCTTCCTCGCGCACGCTCACACGGCGCTTGCCGGCGGCAAGCAGTGCGGGAGAAACGCCGCACAAGCTCAATGCGGCAGCGGAAAGCGCAGCTCCCAGCAAGGGGCGGCGCAGGGAGCGCTGGGTTTCGGTCATGGTGTCCTTTGCAAGTCGCTGCGAGTATAGCGGATGGTGCCCGCGCGGCACCTCGCTGGGTGCCCGGCGCGGCATGTGCTAACGTAGCGATTGGAGACCACGATAAAGCTATAAGCCATGCCGACAGGCTATTACACGCATCCAGAATTCCTGCTGCATGAGATGGGGCATTTCCATCCGGAATGCCCGGAGCGCCTGCAGGCCATAGAAGACCAGCTGATCTCGCACGGCATGGATGGTTTGCTCGACCGGCGCGATGCCCCCGCCGCGACCGCAGAGCAGATCGGGCGCGTGCACCGGCCGGAGTACGTGGCCAGCCTGGCCGCCGCCAGTCCCGCCAGCGGCTATCACCCGATCGACCCCGACACGCTGATGAACAGCCACACGCTGGCCGCCGCCACGCACGCGGCCGGCGCCGCGGTGGCAGCCACCGACGCGGTCATCGCGGGCGAGATCGAAAATGCCTTTTGCTGTGTGCGCCCGCCCGGCCATCATGCCGAGCCGGACCATGCGATGGGCTTTTGCTTCTTCAACAACGTAGCGATCGCCGCGCGCCACGCGCTCGCGGCGCACGGCCTGGAGCGCGTGGCGATCGTCGATTTCGACGTGCATCACGGCAACGGCACCGAGGCCGCGTTCCGCGGCGATGCGCGCGTGCTGATGTGCAGCTTCTTCCAGCACCCCTTCTATCCCTACAGCGGCACCGAGCATATCGCCACCAATATGTCGAACATCCCGCTGCCGGCCTATACCAGCGGCATGGCGGTGCGCGAAGTGGTGGAGACGATCTGGCTGCCGCGCCTGAACGAGTTCAAGCCGCAGATGCTGTTCATCTCGGCGGGCTTCGATGCCCATCGCGAGGACGACCTCGGGCAGATGGGGCTGGTCGAGCAGGACTACGCCTGGATTACCGCGCAACTGATGGAAGTCGCCCGCACGCATGCCAAGGGACGCATCGTCAGCTGCCTGGAAGGTGGCTACAACCTCAGCGCGCTCGGCCGCAGCGTGCTCGCGCACCTCAAGGTGCTGCTCGAGCAATAGACAACAGGAGAAGGCCTGCCATGGCAGATACCGATAACCGCCATGCGGCGTCGCTGCTGAGCGAAAGCCTCGATGCGCCCGGCGTGCTGCGGCTGACGATGAACCGTCCCGAAGCCTTCAACGCCTTGTCCGAGGGCCTGCTGGACGCGCTGACCGCCGCCTTCGCGCGCGTCGCGGCCGATGCTTCGGTGCGCGTGGTGGTGCTGGGCGGGGCAGGGCGAGCCTTCTGCGCCGGCCACGACCTGCGCGAGATGCGCGCCAGCCCGTCGCACGACTACTACCGCCGCCTGTTCGACCGCTGCACGCGCATGATGATGGCGATCCACAAGATGCCGCAGCCGGTGATCGCGCGGGTGCAGGGCGTCGCCACCGCCGCCGGCTGCCAGCTGGTGGCCATGTGCGACCTGGCCGTGGCGGCGGATGACGCGCGCTTCGCGGTATCCGGCGTCAATCTCGGCCTGTTCTGCGCCACCCCCGGGGTGGCGCTGTCGCGCAACCTGTCGCGCAAGCAGGCGCTGGAGATGCTGCTGACCGGCGACATGATCGACGCGACGGAGGCGCGCACGCGCGGGCTGGTCAATCGCGTGGTGCCCGCCGACGGCCTCGATGCCGAGGTCGCGCGCCTGGCCGCCAGTATCTGCGCCAAGCCGGCCGCCGCGGTGGCTGCCGGCAAGGGCCTGTTCTACCGCCAGCTCGAGATGGGCATCGAGGCCGCTTACCAGCTGGCCGGCCAGACCATGGCCTGCAACATGATGGATCCCGCCGCGCTGGAGGGTGTCCAGGCCTTCCTGGACAAGCGTGCGCCTTCTTGGCGTGGCGAATAAACTGCTTTTTATTGTCTTATATGCCTTGAACATATAAAGACATCGGCAAAAAGTCGTTTCTGGTATGAAGCGGATCGCTTAAAATGCGAGCTTCGCCTAAAAATAAAATGCGGCAACAGCGCTTGAGACATTCTCGCCTGTTGCCGTTTTCTTTTCACATGATCGAACTGCAAGGTCTATCGCAGCGCTTCCCCGGCGGGTCGGGCGAGGTGCATGCATTGCGGGATGTCAGCCTGTCCATCGCGCCGGGCGAGGTGTTCGGCATCATCGGCCGCAGCGGCGCCGGCAAGAGCACGCTGGTGCGCGCCATCAACCTGCTCAACCGCCCCAGCGCCGGCCGCGTGATCGTCGGCGGCCAGGACCTGACGGCGCTCGACAGCGGCGCGCTGCGCCAGGCCCGCCGCGACATCGGCATGATCTTCCAGCATTTCAACCTGCTGTCGTCGCGCACCGTGTACGACAACGTGGCGCTGCCGCTGGAGCTGGCCGGCAAGTCCAGGAACGAGATTTCCGCGACGGTGCTGCCGCTGCTGGAACTGGTCGGCCTGACGGCGCTGAAGGACCGCTATCCCGCCCAGATCAGCGGCGGGCAGAAGCAGCGCGTGGGCATCGCCCGTGCGCTGGCCAGCAAGCCCAAGGTGCTGCTGTCGGACGAGGCCACCTCGGCGCTCGATCCGGAAACCACGCGCGCCATCCTGGAGTTGCTCAAGCAGATCAACCGCGAACTGGGCCTGACCATCGTCATGATCACGCACCAGATGGAAGTGATCAAGCAGGTCTGCGACCGTGTCGCCGTGCTGGAAGCCGGCCAGGTGGTCGAGACCGGCCGCGTGATCGACGTCTTCCTGCGCCCGCGACACGAGGTCACGCGCGCCATGATCGGCGATGTGATTGCCCAGGAACTGCCGGCAAGCGTGCTCAAGCGCGTGGAAAGCCGGCTTGGCAACGGCCGCGACCATGTCTACCGGCTGGCCTTCACCGGCGAAGGCGTGGACCAGCCGGTGCTGGCCCAGGCCATCCGCCGCCATGGGCTGGACTTCAATATCCTGCACGGGCATATCGACGAGATCCAGGGCCAGGCCTTCGGTTCGCTGGCCATCATGGCCACCGGCGAACCCGCCGACGTCAAGGCCGCGATGGCATTCCTGCAAGAACAAGGCGTGGTCGTGGAGGAGATCGAGCATGTGGTCTGAAATGTTTGATCTGTTCGTGACCTCGTTCAACGAGACCTTGCTGATGGTGGGCATCTCGGGCGTGGTCGGCTCGCTGTTCGGCGTGCCGCTGGGCGTGCTGCTGCACCTGACCAACCGCGGCGGCGTGCTGTCGCACCCGCTGTTCAACCGCACCATCGGCGTGGTGGTCAACGCGGTGCGCTCGATTCCCTTCATCATCCTGCTGGTGGTGGTGATCCCGTTCACGCGCTTTATCGTCGGCTCGTCGATCGGCACCACCGCGGCCGTCGTGCCGCTGACCATCGCCGCCATTCCGTTCATCGCGCGACTGGTGGAAAGCGCGCTGCGCGAGGTCGACAAGGGTTTGGTGGAGGCCGCCCAGTCGATGGGCGCGACCACCGGCCAGATCGTGATGAAGGTGCTGCTGCCCGAGGCCATGCCCGGCATCGTGGCCGGCCTGACCATCACCTTCGTGAGCCTGGTCGGCTATTCGGCCATGGCCGGCGCCATCGGCGGCGGCGGGCTGGGCGACCTGGGCATTCGCTACGGCTACCAGCGCTACATCACGGAAGTGATGGTGGCGGTAGTGCTGATCCTCATCGTCTTCGTGCAGGCGGTGCAGAGTTTCGGTGACTGGCTGGTGCGGCGCATCAGCCACAAGTGAGCGAGGCGCGCGGCAGCGCGCAACAAAAGAAATCAGGGCAATCGAGAAATCGAGCCATCCAGAAATCGAGAAACAAGGAAGTCAGACATGCAACGTCGTAACGTGCTGCAATGGATCGCCGGCGCCGCCATTGGCGCCACCCTGGCCACTGGTGCCATCGCCCAGGAAAAGCCGATCAAGATCGGCGTCACCGGCGGCCCGCACGCCCAGATCATGGAGCAGGTCAAGAAGGTCGCCGCCAAGGACGGCCTGAACATCCAGGTCGTCGAGTTCAGCGACTACATCCAGCCCAATGCCGCGCTGGCCGCCGGCGACCTCGACGCCAACAGCTACCAGCACCTGCCGTACCTGGAAGCGCAGATCAAGGACCGTGGCTACAAATTCACCCACATCGCCTTCACCGTGACGTTCCCGATGGGCGTGTATTCCAAGAAGCTCAAGTCGCTCGACCAGCTCAAGGAAGGCGCGCGCGTGGGTGTGCCCAACGACCCCACCAACGGCGGCCGCGGGCTGCTGCTGCTGCAGAGCAAGGGCGTCATCAAGCTGCGCCCGGATGCAGGCCTGAAGGCCACGCCGCTGGACATCGTGGCCAACCCGAAGAAGATCAAGATCGTGGAGCTGGACGCAGCGCAGCTGCCGCGCTCGCTGGATGACCTCGACGCCGCCGCGATCAACGGCAACTATGCCGAGTCCGCTGGCCTGTCGCCGATCAAGGACGCCATCGCCATCGAGGGTCCGAAGGGCCCCTACGCCAACCTGATCGCCATCCGCGAAGCCGACAAGAACAAGCCCTGGGTGGCCAAGCTGGTGAAGGCTTACCACTCGCCCGAGATCAAGCAGTATGTGCAGAGTACGTTCAAGGACTCGGTGATTACCGCCTGGTAAGCTGAAAAAAACCGCCAGACCTGCGTGCTCCAGGGCATTCTGCAGCACAATGGCGCAAGGTTTTCACGTTGCCGGGCTATGCCCGGCAATTCTTTACCGATAAAATAGTACGACCGTTCGAAAAACAAGAGAGCCGCCAACCCGGTGGTTATAATGGCGGGCGAACCAAATTTCTGACTATCGACTATCAGTGGAGTGAGCGCATGAAAGTACTCGTCGCAGTCAAGCGCGTGGTGGATTACAACGTCAAGGTCCGGGTGAAGTCGGACGGCACGGGCGTGGATCTGGCCAACGTCAAGATGAGCATGAACCCGTTTGACGAAATCGCCGTGGAAGAAGCGGTGCGCCTGAGGGAAGCCGGCGTGGCGACCGAGGTGATCGCCGTGTCGTGCGGCGTGGCGCAATGCCAGGAAACCCTGCGCACCGCGATGGCGATCGGCGCCGACCGCGGCATCCTGGTCGAGTCGAGCGAAGACCTGCAGCCGCTGGCCGTGGCCAAGCTGCTCAAGGCGCTGGTCGACAAGGAGCAGCCGCAACTGGTGATCCTGGGCAAGCAGGCCATCGACGACGACTCCAACCAGACCGGCCAGATGCTGGCCGCGCTGGCTGGCCTGCCGCAAGCGACCTTCGCCTCCAAGGTGACCGTTGCCGACGGCCGTGCCTCGGTGACGCGTGAAGTGGACGGCGGCCTGGAAACGCTGTCGATCAAGCTGCCGGCGGTGGTGACCACCGACCTGCGCCTGAACGAGCCGCGCTACGTGACGCTGCCCAACATCATGAAGGCCAAGAAGAAGCCGCTCGAGACCGTCAAGCCCGAGGACCTCGGCGTCGACGTCGCGCCGCGCCTGAAGACCGTCAAGGTCGTCGAGCCGCCCAAGCGTACCGCGGGTGTGATGGTGCCGGACGTTGCGACGCTGGTGCAGAAGCTGAAGAACGAAGCCAAGGTCATCTGAGCGCCAGGAGATAAAACATGACTGCACTCGTCATTGCTGAACACGACAACCAAACCATCAAGTCCGCCACGCTGAACACGGTGACGGCTGCCGCCCAGTGCGGCGGCGACGTCCACGTGCTGGTGGCCGGCGCCAACGCGAAGGCTGCCGCCGACGCGGCCGCCAAGATCGCCGGCGTGTCCAAGGTGCTGCTGGCCGACGCCGCCTACTTCGGCGACGGCCTGGCCGAGAACGTGGCCGAGCAGGTGCTGGCCATCGCCAACGACTACAGCCACATCCTGGCCCCCGCGACCCCCTACGGCAAGAACATCCTGCCGCGCGTGGCCGCCAGGCTGGACGTGGCCCAGCTGTCGGACATCACCAAGGTCGACAGCCCGGATACCTTCGAGCGCCCGATCTACGCCGGCAACGCGATCTCGACCGTGCAATCGTCGGACAAGGTGAAGGTCATCACCGTGCGCGGCACCGGCTTCGACGCCGCTGCTGCCGACGGTGGCTCGGCCGCCGTGGAAAGCCTGCCGGCCGTGGCTGACGCGGGTATCTCGCAATTCGTCTCGCGCGAAGTCACCAAGAGCGACCGCCCCGAACTGACCGCAGCCAAGATCATCGTGTCCGGTGGCCGTGGCGTGGGCTCGGGCGAGAACTACACCAAGGTGCTGACGCCGCTGGCCGACAAGCTGAACGCCGCCATGGGCGCCTCGCGCGCCGCGGTGGACGCCGGCTTCGTGCCCAACGATTATCAGGTCGGCCAGACCGGCAAGATCGTCGCGCCGCAACTGTATATCGCCGTCGGTATCTCCGGCGCGATCCAGCATCTGGCCGGCATGAAGGACTCCAAGGTGATCGTGGCGATCAACAAGGATGCCGAAGCGCCGATCTTCTCGGTGGCCGACTACGGCCTGGTGGGCGACCTGAACGTCGTGGTGCCGGAACTGGTGGCGGCGCTGGGCTGATCGCAGGGTTCGGCCGCCGCCAGGCGCGCCGGACCGGGCCAGGGAGTACAAGCCGTTCCGGGCCCGCCCGAGAACGGCTTTTTTATACATATCGGAGACATCGATGACCTACCGTGCCCCGCTCAAGGACATGCTGTTCGTGATGAACGAACTGGCTGGCCTCGACGCAGTCAGCAAGCTGCCCGGCTTCGAGGACGCCACGCCGGAGACGGCGCAGGCGGTGCTCGACGAGGCGGCCAAGTTCAACGAACAAGTCTTGGCGCCGCTCAACCGCATCGGCGACACCGACCCCAGCAGCTGGAAGGACGGCGTGGTCACGACCACGCCCGGCTTCAAGGAGGCCTTCCGCCAGTTTGGCGAGGGCGGCTGGCAGGGCGTGCTGCATCCGCAGGAATTCGGCGGCCAGGGCCTGCCCAAGGTCATCGCCACCGCGTGCAACGAGATGCTCAATACGGCCAATCTCTCGTTTGCCCTGTGCCCGCTGCTGACCGACGGCGCCATCGAGGCCTTGCTGACCGCCGGCACGGACGCGCAGAAGGCCACCTTCCTGCCCAAGCTGATTTCGGGCGAGTGGACCGGCACCATGAACCTGACCGAGCCGCAGGCCGGTTCGGACCTGGCAGCCGTGCGCACGCGCGCCGAGCCGCAGGGCGACGGCACGTTCAAGGTCTTCGGCACCAAGATCTTCATCACCTACGGCGAGCATGACATGGCACAGAACATCGTCCATCTCGTGCTGGCGCGCACGCCGAGCGCGCCCGAGGGCGTGAAGGGCATCTCGCTGTTCATCGTGCCCAAGTTCCTGGTGAACGAAGACGGCTCGAACGGCGCGCGCAACGACGTGCATTGCGTGTCGATCGAGCACAAGCTCGGCATCAAGGCCAGCCCCACCGCGGTGCTGCAGTTCGGCGACCACGGCGGCGCCATCGGCACGCTGGTGGGCGAAGAGAACCGCGGCCTCGAGTACATGTTCATCATGATGAACTCGGCGCGCTTCTCGGTCGGCATGCAGGGTATCGCCGTGTCCGAGCGTGCCTACCAGCAGGCCGTGGCCTTTGCCCGCGAGCGCGTGCAGAGCCGCCCGGTCGACGGTTCGGCGCGCGAGGCGGTCACCATCATCCACCACCCCGACGTCAAGCGCATGCTGATGACGATGCGCTCGCTGATCGAAGGGGCACGCTCGGTGGCCTACGTTGCCGCGGCCGCTTGCGACACGGCGCACCAGCATCCGGACGAGGCCGTGCGCAAGCAGAGCCAGGCCTTCTACGAGTTCCTGGTGCCTATCGTCAAGGGCTGGAGCACGGAGCTGTCGATCGATGTCACCAGCCTTGGCGTGCAGGTCCACGGAGGCATGGGCTTCATCGAGGAAACCGGCGCTGCGCAGCACTACCGCGACGCGCGCATCCTGCCGATCTACGAAGGCACCACCGCCATCCAGGCCAACGACCTGGTCGGCCGCAAGACCCTGCGCGACGGCGGTGCCGTGGCGCGTGCCATCTGCGCGCAGATCGCGGAAACGGAAGCCGCACTGGGCAAGCAGGATGGCGCGGCGTTCGCAGCGGTGCAGGCGCAGCTGGCCAAGGGCCGCACGGCGCTGGAAGCCGTGGTGGCGTTCGTGGCGTCCAATGCCAAGGCGGATCCCAACGCCGTGTTTGCCGGCAGCGTGCCTTACCTCAAGCTGTGCGGCATCGTGTTCTCGGGCTGGCAGCTCGGCCGCGCCATGCTGGTGGCACAGGCAAAGCGCGGCGAGGATGCATCGTTCCATGACGCCAAGATCGCCACGGCGCATTTCTTCGCCGAGCACATCCTGTCGCAGGCATCGGGTTTGCGCGATGCCGTCGTGGCGGGCGCCGCGCCGGTCAATGCCTTGAGCGAAGCGCAGTTCTGACCTGTTCGTGCGCAAGCAAAAGGCGGCCCCGCGGGGCCGCCTTTTTTTACGCGCGAGCCCGGATCGCTCAGGCCACGGCGGGGCGGTGCACGGCGCGCGTGCCCGGCTGCTTCACATAGCGTGCCACCGACAGGTCGTCGGCGCGAATGGCGGGCGAGGTACCGGACACCAGGTCCGACAGCAGCTTGCCCGAGCCGCAGGCCATGGTCCAGCCCAGCGTGCCGTGCCCGGTATTGAGCCACAGGCCCTTGAGCGGAGTCGGGCCGACGATGGGGGTGCCATCCGGCGTCATCGGGCGCAGGCCGGTCCAGAACGTGGCGCGGCTGACATCGCCGGCGCCGGGGAACAGGTCGGTCACCACATGCTCCAGCGTGCGGCGCTTGGACGGGTCCAGCGAACGGTCATAGCCGACGATCTGGGCCATGCCGCCCACGCGGATACGGTCGTCGAAGCGCGTAATGGCAACCTTGTAGGTTTCGTCGAGCACCGTCGACACCGGGCTGCGGGTTGCATCGGTCATCGGCACGGTGATCGAGAAGCCCTTGAGCGGGTAGACCGGCAGGTTCGAGAGGCCCGGCAGGAAGTTCTTCACGAAGGGCGTCGACCAGCTGCCCAGCGCTACCACCACCAGGTCCGCCATCACGGGCTGGCCACCCACCATGGCGCCGGTGACCGCGTCGCCCTTGGTGAGCAGGCCGTCGATGGAGCGGTTGTAGTGGAACTGCACGCCCAGGCTCTCGGCCATGGCCGCGAGTTGCGTGGTGAAGAGCTGGCAGTCGCCGGTTTCGTCATTGGGGAGCCGCAGGCCGCCGCTCAGCTTTTGGCTGACGGCGGCAAGGGCCGGTTCGCTGGCGGCGAGGTCCTCGCGCGATAGCAACTGGTAGGGCACGCCGGCCTGTTCGAGCACGGCGATGTCCTTGGCCGCGCCCTCAAGCTGCTCGTCGGTGCGGAAGACCTGCAGCGTGCCTTGCTGGCGTCCTTCGTAGGCAATGCCGGTATCGGCGCGCAGGGCGCGGATGCAGTCGCGGCTGTATTCGGCCAGACGCACCATGCGTTCCTTGTTGATGGCGTAGCGCTCGGCCGAGCAGTTCATCAGCATCTGCCACATCCATTGCAACTGGAACAGGGTGCCGTCCGGACGGATGGAGAGCGGAGCATGCTGCTGGAACATCCACTTGATGGCCTTGAGCGGCACGCCCGGCGCGGCCCAAGGCGAGGCATAGCCCGGGGAGATCTGGCCGGCGTTGGCAAAACTGGTGCCCAGCGCGGGCGCGGCCTCGCGGTCGATCACGGTGACTTCATGGCCGGCGCGGGCCAGATACCAGGCGCTCGTCACGCCAATCACACCACTGCCAAGGACAAGGACGCGCATAGTCGGGGGCTCTCAACCAGAAAGTAAGTCAGATAAAGTATTTATCTCTATACTATTGAAATATGTGCAGTCATAGTTATCGTAATTTTCAGAGAAACAGGATTTACTCATGAGAACAAGTCGTCAGCCCCTGCGCAGCCTGGACCGGCTCGACCGCAAGATCCTGGCGCTGCTCCAGGCCGATGGCCGCATGTCGATGAAGGAGCTTGCGGAAGCCGTGGGGCTGACCATCACGCCCTGCATCGAGCGGGTCAAGCGCATGGAGCGCGACGGGGTCATCATGGGCTACTACGCGCGGCTCAATCCCGCGCTGCTGGGCAGCGGCCTGCTGGTCTTCGTGGAGATCTCGCTCGGCAACAAGTCGGGCAATATGTTCGAGCAGTTCCGCCGCGAGGTATCACGCATTCCCGAGGTGCTCGAATGCCACCTGGTGTCGGGCGACTTCGATTACCTGATCAAGGCGCGCATCCGCGAGATCGGCGAGTACCGCCGCCTGCTCGGCGATATCCTGCTGCAGTTGCCGGGCGCCGCGCAGTCCAAGAGCTATGTGGTGATGGAAGAGATCAAGGAAACGCTGGCGATCGCGGTCGACGAAAAGGCGCCGCTTGCCTGAAGCCGCGGCGCGGTTCAGAACAGTTTCATTTGCGCTGCGGCGCCGTCCCGGGAAAACAGTTCGGTGGTCAGCGCATGGCGCTCGGTATTCAGGCCGAAGCGCCGGCATGCCAGCTTGAAACGCTTGCTCAGGAGTTCGGCAAAGATACCGGTGCCCGTCATGCGCACGCCGAACCGCGAGTCGTAGGCCTGGCCGCCGCGCATTTGCGCCACCAGGCTTTCGACGTGCTTCGCGCGCAGCGGATGATAGGTGGCCAGCCATTCGGAGAACAATGCCGCCACCTCGCGCGGCAGGCGCAGCAGGGTGTACGCCGCGCTGCGCGCCCCGGCCTTGGCGCAGGCTTCGAGGATGGCCTCCATCCCGGAGTCGGTCAGGCCGGGAATCACGGGCGCCACAATCACGCCGACCGGAATGCCGGCTTCGCGCAGAGCCGCGATCGCGGCCAGGCGGCGCGCCGGTGCGCTGGCACGGGGTTCGAGCGTGCGTGCGATCTCATTGTCGAGCGAGGTGACCGACACATGGACGCGCACCAGGTTCCTGGCCGCCATGCGCTGCAGGATATCGATGTCGCGGGTGACCACGCCCGACTTGGTGATGATGGCCACGGGATGATTGAAGCGCTCCAGCACCTCCAGGATCCCCCGTGTGATTCGCAGGCCCCGCTCGATGGGCTGGTATGGGTCCGTATTGACTCCCAGCGCGATTACCGACGGCGTGTAGCGGCGGCTGCCGAGTTCGGCCTCGAGCAGGGCCGCGGCGTTTTCCTTCGCGTACAGGCGGGTCTCGAAGTCGAGGCCAGGCGAAAGTCCCAGATAGGCATGGCTGGGCCGCGCGTAGCAGTAGATGCATCCATGCTCGCAGCCACGATAGGGGTTGATGGACGCGTGGAAGGGCAGGTCCGGCGACTGGTTGTGCGAGACGATGCGTCTGGCCTTCTCCGTGAAGACAATGGTCTGGATCGGTGGTGTCGTTGGCTCATCGGCGGCTTGCCATTCATCGTCGACGCGCTCGCGGGTCCATGCATCGAACCGGCTGACATCATTCGAGCGCGCAGCCCTGCCTTTTAGCGGGCTGATGGGGTGGGGTCGGTTCGGCACGGGGGCTGTCCTGCATCCAAGGTAATCTGGGTTGATACTGTATATTTATACAGTGGTCGCGCCAAAATACCAAGGCCCGGTCGCACCTGCGCATAGCGGTCCGACAGCCGGACGGAATCGAGGCGTGAACGCAGGCGTGCCGGCAGGAGGCAATGTCTGGGATGGCAGGGCTGAGGCATCGCGGCAGGCGGCGGGGCAGCCTGGCCAGTTCGCGCCGGGGGGCGCTATTGCGCGGGCTCGCTGTCCCAGTAGGGCGGAGAGCCGAAACATGCGGCGAAGAAATCGATGAACGCGCGGGTCTTGGCCGGCACCTGCCGGCGGCTGGGGTAGACCGCCCAGATCGAAACTGCCGGCAGCACGGGATAATCGGTCAGCACGCTGACCAGCGCGCCGCTGCGCAGGTGGGGGCCGACATCCCAGGTCGACTTGAGCGCCAGCCCCATGCCGGCCAGGATGGCATCGCGGATGACCTCGCCGTTGTCCGTGCGCAGGTTTCCGCTCACTGCCACCACGGTCTTGCCGAGCGCCGTGTCGAACTGCCATGAGGCCTGGTCGCTGAGCACCAGGCAATTGTGCTGGCGCAGGTCTTCCGGATGTCGCGGCGTGCCATGCGTGGCAAGGTAGGCAGGCGAGGCGCAGATGGCGCGGTGGCTCGGCGCCAGCGGCCGCGCCACCAGCGACGAATCGGGCAGGGCCCCCATGCGCAGCGCCACGTCGACGCCGGCCTCGACCAGGTCGATCACCTGGTCGGTCAGGCGCAGATCCAGCGACAGTCCCGGATAAGCCGAGAGGAAGGCAGGAATGGCCGGGGAGACATGCTGTCGGCCGAACGAAGCGGGCACCGCGACGCGCAATTGCCCGTGCGGGGCTTCGGCGCCTCGGCCCACCGCTTGCGCCGCGAGGTCGGCGGTGTCGAGCAGTTGCCCGGCATGCTCGAGGAAACGCTGGCCGTCGCCGGTCAGCGAGATGCGCCGCGTGGTCCGGTGCAGAAGCCGCGTCCCCAGTTGCTGCTCGAGTTGCGCGAGCCTGCTGCTGGCCGACGAGGTGGATAGCCCGAGATCGCGCGCCGCGGCCGACAGGTTGCCCAGCGTGGCGGCGCGCACGAAGACGGCGATGTCGAGCAGGTCGAAGTGCATTGGCGCCGGAATGGCTGCGCCGTGCGCTTATTGCGAGAGGGCGCGGGCCGCCTCGACCTGGGATTCGAAGAAGGTCTGGAAGCTGATGGCGAGGCCGGCCATCAGCAGCCCGGTGCCGATCAGCAGTGACAGGATGACCAGGATCACGACTGGCCAGCCGGAGCGCGTCGGCTTGCCGTGCGGGTTGAAGCGGGCGTCCCATTTGTCGTCCGGACGCAGCCCGTACACGATGGCCGTGAGGAAGGCTGCGATCACCGACGTGCCGCCGGCCACCGCGAAGGTCCAGTTCAGCGCCGGCGAGCCGGCCCCGGTCTGCATCGACGCCACGCCGATCGCGCCGGCCAGCGTCGCCAGCAGATGGGCCCAGCCGAACTTGTCGCGCAACCCGCCCAGGTAGAAGCGGTGAAGCCCCAGGCTGCCGAACAGGAAGGCCAGTGCCACCGTGATCAGCTTCGATTTTCCGGGGGATGTCGTGACGGTCGCGGCGGCAGATGATGGGGCTTGGGTGGCGGCAGGCATGGGCAGCTACGAAGTGGAGGGCCGGCAAGGCGTGCCGGCACAGGGTCGGGGTGAGGGCCAGGCAGGCTGGCGCCGGCGCTCATTGTACGCCGCTACGCGGCGCGGACAATGCGGCACAGGCGCGCTGCCGCCGTCGCTTGCGAACTGTTTGGATACTGCCCGGGAACCGTGCGAGAGGCGCGACCAAAGCCAAGCCGGGACAGCGCCGCGAGGGGGATGCGAGGGGGATGCGAGAAGTGGATATCGTGCTGGCAGCCTAGCGGCTGCCGTCCCGGCCACGGGCCTGCCAACCCGGGCCCATGCCGGAGCCGCGCTGATCGCCACGCCCGCCATCGGCCTGCGCATTGCGATCGGGGTGGCGGCCGCGTTCGTCTTCGCGTTCCTGGGGGGGCGGCGGGCGGCCGTTCAGGCGGTCGTCCGCGCGGGCGCGCGCTTCCATGCGTTCGATCTGGGCGCGTACATGGTCCTGCCGTTCGGCACGCACGCTTGCCATTTCCCAGCCACCCTGGCTCGGTTGCCCGCGCGCATTGGTCATGTTCCGGCCTTCGGGCCGGTTATGTTGCCAGAACGCGACCTGAGCGTGGCCGGCAGGGCTGAGGCCGATCAGGAAGACGGCCAACAGGATGCCAGCCACCGGGTCGCGCAGGAGATTGCGGGGGAGCATGCGGAATCCCAGTTTCCTGTCGCGCGGTGATGTTATTGGTAGATGGAATCATGGTACGCACGCGCATCCGGCACGCCTATGCAAAAGCCGTTACCGGTGTAACGGATTGTTTCGTCCCCACTGCCGGGGAATTTGCCGCCTGTCGACAGCTGCCGGCGAGGCGCGGGCCGCCTCCGTTTTCATGGCGCGTAGCGGATGCGGTAGATCGCGCCCGCCATGTCGTCGCTGACGAGCAGCGAGCCGTCCGGTGCCACCTGGACATCGACCGGACGGCCCCATGGCTTGTCATTCTGCAGCCAGCCCTGCGCGAAGATTTCCTGGCGCACCACCTGGCCAGCGTCATCCAGCACGATCCTGGCGATGCGGTAGCCGATCCGCTCGCTGCGGTTCCAGCTGCCATGTTCGGCGATAAAGATATTGTTGTGATATTCGGCAGGAAATTGCGCGCCCGTATAGAAACGCATGCCGAGCGCGGCCACATGAGCGCCCAGCCTGGCCACCGGCGGTTCGAATTCCGCGCAGGCGCGCTGCTTGCCGAATTCCGGGTCGGCAATGGTGCCGGCATGGCAGAACGGGTAGCCGAAATGCTGGCCGGCGCGGGTGAGGCGGTTGAGTTCGTCGTCGGGCTGGTCGTCGCCCAGGAAGTCGCGGCCGTTGTCGGTAAACCATAGCTGGCGCGTGGCGGGGTGCCAGTCGAAGCCGACCGAGTTGCGCACGCCCCGCGCCACCACCTGCAGGTCGCTGCCGTCGGGCTTCATCTTCATGATGTTGGCGTAGCGGTTCTCGTCGGGCGCGCAGATATTGCAGGGCGCGCCGACCGGCACGTAGAGATAGCCGTCGGGCCCGAAGGCGATGAATTTCCAGCCGTGGTGGGTTTCGCCGGGAAAGCGGTCGCTCACCACCACCGGCCTGGGCGGGTTGTCCAGCCGGGCTTCCACGTCATCGAGCCGCACGATGCGCGAGGTCGAGGAGGCATACAGCGCGCCGTTCCGGAAGGCGACGCCAACTGGCATGGTCAGGCCCGTGGCCACCGTTCGCACTTGGGGGCTGCCGGCCAGCGGGTTGCTGATGGCGTAGACTTTGCCTTCCCCGCGCGTGCCCACGAACAGCGTGCCGGCCGGCGACATGGTCATGCCGCGCGCCTCCGGCACCGACTGGCTGAGCACTTCGATGCGAAATCCGGGCGGCAGCTTGATCTGGTCGAGCGGCAAGGCCTGCGCTGCGGTGCTGCTGGCGTTAGCGCCAAGGCACGCGCCAGCGGCGAGCACGCCCGCCAGCAGGGCGCGGCAGGCGGGAATGTGGAGGTAGGAACGCATGCGACGCTCTCCTGTCGGGGTTTTCGCCACGATGCCTGTGGCGGTGTGTCGCGTCAATCGCTCTAAGTGTTTGTTTGGCCTCGGGATTTGGTCTATACTCTTGCGTTTCGTGTTCGAACATCAAGTTTTCTGAGGAATCAACCCATGGTCGTAATCCGTCTGGCTCGCGGTGGCAGCAAGAAGCGCCCGTTCTTCAACATCGTCGCTGCTGACTCGCGCAACCGCCGTGATGGCCGTTTCATCGAGCGCATCGGCTTCTACAACCCGCTGGCTTCGGCAAGCGAAGAAGGCCTGCGCCTGGTGCAGGACCGCCTGACCTACTGGACTGGCGTTGGCGCGCAGATGTCGCCGACGGTTGCCCGTCTGGTCAAGCAAAACGCCGCCAAGGCCGCAGCCTGATTGTTGTGACGCGCGTTTCGCGACGCGTGGCAAACGACAAGTGACCGAACGCAAGCAAGGCGCCCCGGCGCGGCGGCCGCTCAATGTGCCGCTCGAACCCTCGGCGCGGCCGCAGGCGGCCCAGCAAAAGCCGAATCTCAAGCCGCAGGGCGCGACCGGGTTGCCGGCCGCGCTGGCCTATACCGACGCGTTGCCGGACGACCTGGTCGAAGTCGGCTATATCGGCGCAGCATACGGGATTCGGGGCTGGGTCAAGATCCAGCCGCATGCCGACGATGCGAGCGCGCTGCTGCACGCGCGCCGCTGGTGGCTGCTCAGGCCGCCGCCGTCCGGCGTGCTGGGTGCGGCTGCCGCCGTGCAGTCCGATGCCTTGTGCGTGAAGATCGCGCAATCCCGCGAGCATAGCGGTACCGTGGTGGCGCAGGCGGTCGGCGTGTCCGATCGCAGTCACTCGGAAGCGCTCAAGGGGCGTCGCGTATGGATCCGCCGCGAGGATTTTCCCGCGCCGGACGAGAACGAGTTTTACTGGGTCGATCTGATCGGCTGCGCCGTGTTCAACGAACAGGGCGAGCTGCTGGGCGAAGTGTCCGGGCTGATCGACAACGGGGCTCACCAGATCCTGCAGGTGGCGCATGCCTTGCCCGACGGCAAGACGGGCGAGCGCCTGGTCCCGTTTGTCGATGCATTCCTGCGCTCGGTCGATATCAAGGCCCGGCGCGTGGTGGTCGACTGGGGGCTGGACTACTGAGCGCCTGGCAACAGGCGCCGAGCCCGACCTGGTGGGCAGGCAAAGGGAGAGGCGGATGCAGTTCGATGTGATCACGCTGTTTCCCGAGATGTTTCGCGCGCTGACCGACTGGGGCATTACCAGCCGGGCGGCGAAGCAGCAGCGTTATGCGCTGCGCACCTGGAATCCGCGCGATTTCACCACCGACAATTACCGTACCATCGACGATCGCCCGTATGGCGGCGGCCCTGGCATGGTCATGCTGGCCAGGCCGCTCGAGGACGCTATCGATGCGGCATGCGCGGCCCAGCAGGCCGCGCGGCCGGAGGCGCAGGCGGTACGGCCGCATGTGGTGCTGATGTCGCCGCAGGGCGCGCCGCTGACGCATGCGAAGGTGATGTCGCTGGCGCAGCGCCCGGGTCTCGTGCTGCTGTGCGGGCGTTACGAGGCCATCGACCAGCGCCTGATCGAGCGGCGCGTGGACGAGGAAATCAGCCTCGGCGATTTCGTGCTGTCGGGCGGCGAACTGCCGGCGATGGCCGTGATCGACGCGGTGGTCAGGCATTTGCCCGGTGTGCTGGGCGATGCGCAGTCGGCGGTCCAGGACAGCTTTGTCAATGGGCTGCTGGATTGCCCGCATTACACGCGGCCTGAAGAGTACGAAGGCGTGCGGGTGCCCGAGATACTGCTCGGGGGTCATCACGCCGAGATCGAGAAGTGGCGGCGCCAGCAGGCGCTGGCGAATACTGCGAAGAAGCGCCCCGACCTGATCGAGGCGGCGCGCAGCGAAGGTTTGCTCAGCCGTGCCGACGAGAAATTCCTGTCGGCGTGGCTGGCGAATGAAGGGCGGGAGTTCGCTCCCGTCAAGTGAAACCCCATCCTCTGCCGGGGCCCGGGCAATGCCCGGGGCATTCAACGCTGGCATGATGGACAAGGAGAAGAAACGATGAACCTCATCGAGCTGATCGAGAAAGACGAAATCGCGCGTCTGACCGCGAACAAGACCATCCCCGCATTTGCGCCCGGCGACACCGTGATCGTCAGCGTGAACGTGGTGGAAGGTAACCGCAAGCGCGTGCAGGCCTACGAAGGCGTCGTGATTGCCAAGCGCAACCGCGGCCTGAACTCGTCCTTCATCGTGCGCAAGATTTCCTCGGGCGAAGGCGTGGAACGTACGTTCCAGCTGTACTCCCCGCTGATCGCCGGTATCGAAGTGAAGCGCCGCGGTGACGTCCGTCGCGCCAAGCTGTACTACCTGCGCCAGCGTTCGGGCAAGTCGGCGCGTATCAAGGAAAAGCTGGCATACAAGGCAGCCCCCGCCAAGGCAGCGGCCGCCCAGTAAGCTGGTTGCCGTGGCCGGTTCCGCCGGCCATGGCTGCGCAAAAAGGGCACCTTCGGGTGCCCTTTTTGCATTGCCGCGCAGACTGTCGTGTTGCGATGCGCAAAGACGGCTTTGGCCCGCATCTGTCATACTGCGATCCGATATGCGTCCCGCCTTCGATCCCGAATCCCTCCCCGTCGTTTCCACCGATACCCGCCACCCGGCGCTGCCAGATGTGCGCCTGCGGCCTGATTTCATCCGCCACAGGCTCAAGTCGCCGCCGGCCTGGGCTCCCGAGCTGACTGACGAATCGCGCGCCTACGACCGCAGCAAGGCGCTGCGCGACGCGGCCGTGCTGGTGCCGCTGGTGGAGCGCGAAGACGGGCTGACGGTGCTGCTGACGCAGCGCAACGCCAACCTGAGCGCGCATGCCGGGCAGATCAGCTTTCCCGGCGGGCGCCACGAGGCGTCGGATATCGACCGCGTGGCCACCGCGCTGCGCGAGACGGAAGAAGAGGTGGGGCTGGGGCGCGGCTATGTCGAGGTGCTGGGCGCCTTGCCGGACTACATCACGGGCACCGGCTTCCACGTCAGCCCGGTGGTGGGCCTGGTCCGCGGCGGCTTCACGCTGCGCCCGGATGCGCGCGAGGTGGCGGATGTGTTCGAAGTGCCGCTAGGCTTCCTGATGGATCCTTCGCATCACCAGCAGCGCCTGTTCCGCTGGGTGGACGGCGAGCGGCTTTTCTACGCCATGCCGTTTCCGCGCGAAAACGGCGGTCACCACTTCATCTGGGGCGCGACCGCCGGGATGCTGCGCAACCTCTATCACCTGCTGGCGGCCTGAAGCTGGCTACAGGCCGTGCTGAAGCCGTTTGCGTTCAGGCGGCTGCCTGCCTTTCGGCGATGCAATGCGGGCAGCTCTTGCCCACCACGTAGTGCGGGCCCTGCTGCTCCTCGGCGGTGACCACGGCGCGGCAGGCAAAGCACTGCCTGGGACCGGCCGGTTCCAGGTTCGGATTCAGCGCGGTACGGTAGTCGAAGACGAAGCAGTCGCCTTCGTAGTGGCTGCCGCCCACCTCCTCGAAATACTTCAGGATGCCGCCCTCGAGCTGGTAGACGTGTTCGATGCCGGCTTCCTGCATATGGATGGCGGCCTTCTCGCAGCGGATGCCCCCGGTGCAGAACGACACCACGGTCTTGCCCTCGAGCTCCGCCTTGTGCGCGGCGATGGCGGGCGGGAAGTCGCTGAACTTCGCGATGTCGTAATCCACCGCCTGCGCGAAGGTGCCGACCGCCACTTCGAAATCATTGCGGGTATCGAGCATCACTACCGGGCGGCCAGCATCGTCGTGGCCCTGGTCGAGCCAGCGCTTGAGGTCCACCGGCCGTACCGCCGGCGCGCGCCCGGCCTCGGGGCGGATCAGCGGCATCTTCATGGTGATGATTTCCTTCTTCTCGCGCACCAGCATGCGCTTGAAGGGCTGGGTCTCCGACAGGCTTTCCTTGGGCGCGATGTCGGCGAAGCGCGGGTCGGCGTGCAGCCAGTCCATGAAACCGCCGATGGCGTCGCGGCTGCCCGCCAGGAACATGTTGATGCCCTCCGGCGCGAGCAGGATGGTGCCCTTGAGGTCCAGGGCCTCGCAGCGCGCGCGCATGTCCGGGCGCAAGACCGGGATATCGTCCAGCGTGACGAATTTGTAAGCGGAGATGTTTACGATCTGCATAAATGGCGCGCGCCCGGCCCGCGCCTTGTGACCGCGCGGTAACTGCCTGATTGGAAAGGCGAAATTATAGCGCCTCAAAGGCCGCGCGCCGGCTTTTTCCCAGCGCGGGGGTCAAGCTTGCGCGCGCGGCGCCCGCGCAAAGAACGCAGGCGCAGGCATGCCGAGCCGGTACAATCACGCCCATGTCTGCACCTCGCTTCGTTCATCTCCGCCTCCACTCCGAATACTCCGTCGTCGACGGGATCGTGCGCCTCGACGACGCCGTCAAGGCCGCGGCGGCCGACGGCATGGGCGCGCTCGCCCTGACCGACCTGGCCAACGCCTTCGGCCTGATCCGCTTCTACAAGGAAGCGCGCGGCGGCGGCGTCAAGCCGGTGGTCGGCGCCGACGTCTGGCTCACCAACGCTGAAGACCGCGACAAGCCCGCGCGGCTGCTCCTGCTGGTGCAGGACCGGCGCGGCTACCTCAACCTGTGCATGCTGCTGTCGCGCGCCTGGCTGTCCAACCAGCACCGCGGCCGCGCCGAGATCGAGCCAGGCTGGTTCGATGAAGCCGGCGAAGAGGGCCTGCCGCTGGCCACCGGCCTGATCGCACTGTCCGGTGCCATGGGCGGCGACGTCGGCATGGCGCTGGCCAACGGCAACGACGCCGCGGCCGAGCGCGCCGCCGCGCACTGGGCCAAGGTGTTCCCGCAGCGCTTCTATATCGAGCTGCAGCGGGCCGGCCAGCCCGGCACCGACTCCTATGTGCAGCAGGCGGTGCAGCTTGCCGCCAGGATGCGCCTGCCCGTGGTGGCCACGCATCCGGTGCAGTTCATGACGCCCGACGATTTCACCGCGCACGAAGCCCGCACCTGCATCGCCGAAGGCGAGCTGCTGGCCAACCCGCGGCGCACGCGGCGCTTCACCACCGACCAGTACTTCAAGACGCAGGACGAGATGTGCGCGCTGTTCGCCGACATCCCCTCCGCGCTGGAAAATGCGGTGCAGATCGCGCGCCGCTGCAACCTCACGCTCGAACTCGGCAAGCCGCGCCTGCCGCTGTTCCCCACGCCGGACGGCATGTCGCTCGACGACTACCTGGTCCAGCTGGCCAAGGAAGGCCTGGAAAAGCGCATGGAGGTGCTGTTTCCCGACGAAGCCGAGCGCGAGGCCAGGCGGCCCGAATACTACGCGCGGCTGGAGTTCGAGACCGGCACCATCATCAAGATGGGCTTTCCCGGCTACTTCCTGATCGTGGCGGACTTTATCAACTGGGCCAAGAACAACGGCGTGCCGGTGGGCCCGGGGCGGGGCTCCGGCGCCGGCTCGCTGGTGGCCTATGCGCTCGGCATCACCGACCTGGACCCGCTCAAGTACGCGCTGCTGTTCGAGCGTTTCCTGAACCCGGAACGGGTCTCGATGCCCGACTTCGACATCGACTTCTGCCAGCACGGGCGCGATCGCGTGATCACCTACGTGAAGGAGAAGTACGGCAAGGACGCGGTCTCGCAGATCGCCACCTTCGGCACCATGGCGGCCAAGGCCGCCGTGCGCGACGTGGGCCGCGTGCTGGACCTCGGCTACGGCTTCGTCGACGGCATCGCCAAGCTGATCCCGTTCAAGCCCGGCAAGCTGGTCACCATCGAGGAAGCCAAGAAAGAAGAGCCGCTGCTGACCGAGCGCGAGAACAACGAAGAAGAAGTGCGCCAGCTGCTGGAGCTGGCCCAGCGCGTCGAAGGCATGACGCGCAACGTCGGCATGCACGCCGGCGGCGTGCTGATCGCCCCCGGCAAGCTCACCGACTTCTGCCCGCTGTACACGCAGGGCGGCCAGAACGACGGCATGAGCGGCGTGGTCAGCCAGTACGACAAGGACGACGTCGAGGCCGCCGGCCTGGTCAAGTTCGACTTCTTGGGCCTGACCACGCTGACCATCCTGGACTGGGCCGAGCGCTATATCCGCCGGCTCGATCCGTCCAAGGCGGACTGGAACTGCAGCCACATCCCGCTCAGCGATGGTCCGGCCTTCGATATCCTCAAGACGGCCAACACGGTGGCGGTGTTCCAGCTGGAAAGCCGCGGCATGCAGGGCATGCTCAAGGACGCCAAGCCCGACCGCTTCGAAGACATCATCGCGCTGGTGGCGCTGTACCGCCCGGGCCCGATGGACCTGATCCCCAGCTTCTGCGCGCGCAAGCACGGGCGCGAGAAGGTGGAATATCCGGACCCGCGCGTCGAGCCGGTGCTCAAGGAGACCTACGGCATCATGGTCTACCAGGAGCAGGTGATGCAGATGGCGCAGATCATCGGCGGCTATTCGCTCGGCGGCGCCGACTTGCTGCGCCGCGCCATGGGCAAGAAGAAGGCCGAGGAAATGGCCCAGCACCGCGAGCTGTTCCGCGCGGGCGCGGCCAAGAACGGCCTTACCGCCGAAAAGGCCGACGATACCTTCGACCTGATGGAAAAGTTCGCGGGCTACGGCTTCAACAAGTCGCACGCGGCCGCCTATGCGCTGCTGGCCTACTACACGGCCTGGCTTAAGGCGCACCATCCGGCCGAATTCATGGCGGCCAATATGTCGCTCGCCATGGACGACACCGACAAGGTCAAGATCCTCTACGAGGACTGCAAGCTCAACAAGCTGAAGGTGCTGCCGCCTGATGTCAACGCCAGCGAGTACCGCTTCGCCCCGACGGACGCCAAGACCATCCGCTACGGCCTCGGCGGCATCAAGGGCTCGGGCCAGGGCGCCATCGAGGACATCCTGCGCGCGCGCGAGGAAAGGCCTTTCGCCGACCTGTTCGATTTCTGCGAGCGCGTCGACCGCCGCCAGGTCAACCGCCGCACCATCGAGGCGCTGATCCGCGCCGGCGCCTTCGACAGCCTCAACGACAACCGCGGCCAGTTGCTGGCTTCGGTGTCGCGGGCGATGGAAGCCGCCGAGCAGAAGGCCGAGTCCGCCAACCAGGTGTCGCTGTTCGACCTCATGGCCGACGCCGGCGAGTCGCACCGCCCCGAACTGGTCGACGAGCCGCGCTGGCCGGCCAAGCGCACGCTGCAGGAAGAAAAGCAGGCGCTCGGCTACTACTTCTCCGGCCACCTGTTCGATGCCTACCGCGACGAGGTCGGCCGCTTCCTCAAGGGCACGCTCGCGGGCCTGGAGAAGGAGGTGCAGGGCAACGGCGGCGGCTACGGGCGCGATGTGCGCGGCAAGGTGATCGCCGGTGTCATCACGGGCATGCGCACCCAGATGACGCAGCGCGGCAAGATGCTGATCGTGTTGCTCGACGACGGTACCGGCCAGGTGGAAATGACCGTGTTCAACGAACTGTTCGATGCCAATCGTCACATGTTCCGCGATGATGAACTGGTGATCGTGCAGGGCAACGCGCGCCACGACACCTTTACCGGCGGTGTGCGTTTCACCGCCGAATCGGTGATGGACCTGGTGGCCGCGCGCGCCAAATATGCCGAGGCTGTGGGGCTGGCCATCAACGGCAATGCCTCCACCGAGCTGCTGCGCGAGCTGCTGACACCCTATCTCGCTACGGTGGCGAACACGCCGGGCCTGCCCGTGCGCGTGAGTTATGCCACCAGCGGCGCGCGTTGCGAGGCGGAGCTGGGGCGGCAGTGGCTGGTCACGCCGTCCGACGATGCGCTTGCCAGTTTCCGCACGGCGCTTTCCGGCGAGAACGTGCGCATGCTGTACGGTTGACCGGCCGCTTCCTGCCCGGTCAGCCAGCCCGTCATTACATGGATCAACCACGCCCCCGCATGGCCAAGCAACGCATCCTTTTTCACCTGACCCACTTCCTGCGCGGCGGCATCGAGACCTCGCTGGTTTCGCTGCTGGCTTCGCTGGACCGGGAGCGCTTCGAGCTGGGATTGACGCTGACCTATCCGACCGAGGCGCTGGAAACGCACTTTCGCGCCATGCTGCCGCCGGACGTCAAGATCCATATCCTGGCGCCGGAGCGCTGGCTGTCGCATTTCCGGCAGATGAAGAAGGCGGGCAAGCTCGGCCCGCTCGGCAAGATCTACGAGGAAGTGCTGCTGCCGCCGCTGCGCAAGCCGCTGGTCAACCGCCGTTTCCGCAGCATCGCGCGCGACTATGACCTGGTGATCGACTACGATATGTCGCTGTCGCGGCTGACCGGCCGCCTGCCTGTGCCCATGATCGGCTACCAGCATTTCAGCGTGGCGCACCTGGAGCGCGAGAACCGCCGCAAGCTGCGCAAGCTGCGGCGCCAGTGCCGCGAGCACTATGACCGCATCGTGGTGCTCAACGACAGCATGCTGGCCGACGCGCGCGCGCTGATCCCCGAGGCCGCGGGCAAGTTCGTCCGGCTCTACAACGCCACCGACCTGGACCGGATCCGTGCGCTCGGCAGCGCGGCGTTCAGTCCGCCCGCGCGTCCCTACATCGTCTCCGTGGGGCGCCTGGAAGAAAGCCAGAAGGATTTCACCACGCTGTTGCGGGCCTACGCCGCGCTGGTCCGTGGCACCGGCCTGTGCGAGCGCCTGGTGCTGGTGGGCGAAGGGGCATCGCGCGCACGGCTGGAAACGCTCGCGCGCGAACTGGGCATCAGCGAACGGGTCACTTTTGCCGGTTTCCAGGCCAATCCCTATGTGTGGATCCGCCATGCGCGGCTGATGGCCTTCAGCTCGAAGATGGAAGGCTTGCCCAATGTACTGCTGGAAGCCATGGCGCTGGGCCAGCTGGTGGCGAGCACCGATTGCCCGGTGGGGCCGCGCGAGATCCTGGCAGATGGCAAGGCCGGCCTGCTGACGCCGGTCGGCGACGTGCACGCGCTGGCCGAGGCGATCCGCCGCGGGCTGGAGGATGCGCCCTTGCGGGCCAGGCTGCTGGCGTTCGCCGCAAGCCATATCGAGCAGATGGGGTTCGGCCCCACCTCGGCGGCCTTCAGCGCGTGCGTGGACGATCTGCTGGGCGCGCCGCACCCGGTGGTGGCCGGGCCTAGTGCTGCGGCTCCTGCTGCTGCGTCTTCTGCCGCAGGTACCACAGCTTGATGTACTTGTAGTAGCTGGCCTGACCGTTCATCAGCGCCACGCCCAGGCCCTGCGCGCCGTCGAGAAATCCGCGGCGCATCAGGTAGGTCCGCAAGAAGGCCCAGACGCCGTGCAGCACTGCGCTGGCCGGCGAGGCGGACTTGCCGCGGGCGAAGCCCTGCTGCGCGCCAAGCGTGGAGTACTGGTCGACCTTGCGCAGCACCTGCGAGAAATCGTCGTAGGTATAGTGCAGCAGCGGCGAGGCCAGTTTTCCTACCGGGCCATCGGCGACCACGCGCTCATGCACCAGGTCGTCGGTAAAGCGGGCACGGCCGCGCCGGAACAACCGTGTGACGTAGTCGGGGTACCAGCCGCCGTGACGGATGAAGCGGCCGCAAAAGCGCGACAGGCGCGGCATTTCGTAGGCATTGGCCTGGCCGGACGCCACCGCCGCCAGGATTTCGTCGCGCAGCTCGGGGGTGACCCGTTCGTCGGCATCGAGGGAGAGGACCCACTCGGTGTCGGCCTTGGAGACAGCCAGGTTTTTTTGCGCGCCGAAGCCCGGCCAGTGCGCGCTTTCGAAGACCTCGGCGCCCAGGCTGCGGGCCAGCTCCACGGTGCCGTCCTGGCTACCCGAATCCACTATAATCGCGCGGTCGCACCAGGACACGCTTTCCAGGCAGGCCCGGATATTGTGTGCCTCGTTTTTTGTAATCAGTACGACTGAGATTTTCATAGGGCTTGTCTATGGTGTTTCGTGCGGGAAAAGTGACCTCCATCGCCAATGCGCTGGTCCTGGCATTCCCGATCCTGCTGCTTTGCGTGCCCAAGGGTGCCGGCATCTTCCTCGCGGGCATCGTGGTGCTCGGGCTGCTGGGCTACCGTGGCATGGGGAGCACATGGGCGCAGTATCGCGCCACGCTCTATCCGCTCGGGCTCGCTATTCTAGCCGCCGTGCTTGTGTTCCTGGCATCGAAGCTCTACTTCGGCGTGCCGTGGAACGTGATCGACAACCCATCCAGGATCCTGCTGCTGCTGCTGACCTGCCTGGTCGTGCTGAGAACCGCGCCCGACCCGCAGCGCATCTGGGGCGGGATCACCGTGGCGCTGGCGGCAAGCCTTGTGCTTGTACTGTTCCAGCGCTGGGTGCTCAACGATCCGCGGCCGTCGGCCTGGACCCAGGCCATTGCCTTCGGCAACATGGTTGCCGCGCTGGGACTGATCGGCTTCGTGCGTCCGGGTGACAACCGCAGGGCGCACCTGATCGCCTGGCTCAACCTGGCACTGGCGGCTGCCGTACTGATCGTCAACGGCACGCGCGGCGCCTGGCTGGCGCTGGCCGTCACGATGGTGCCATTGCTGTTCGTGCGCTACCCGAGCATGAAGCCGGCGAGATTCTTCGGCGCGGTGGCGCTGATCGTCGCGCTGGCCGCGGGGCTATATCTCGTTCCCAATAGCCCGGTCGCGCAGCGGGTGGATCTCGTGCGTGGGCAATTGGAGCAGTTCCAGAACGGGAATACCGAGACTTCGGTTGGCGCCCGGCTCAAGACATGGGAACTCGCGGTGGATTCGATCCGGCTGCATCCGTGGCTCGGCGTGGGCATCGGGCAGTTTGCGCGGATCCCCAAGGGCTCGGCCTTCTGCAAGGCCCACAATGCGTCCGACGTCTGCATTCTCGAGCACGCCCACAACGACGTGCTCGAGGCGGCTGCCACCACCGGCATGCCTGGCCTGCTGGCCCTCCTGGGGCTGTTCCTGGTGCCCGGTTTCCTGTTCTGGCGGTTGCTGCGCATCTGCTGCCGCAATGCCAACACCCTTGGCGTGAGCCTGAGCGCTTCCGGCATCGGCGTGGTCCTGGCCAGCCTGATCAGTGGCCTGACGCAGGTGACCATGGCGCACCAGGCAAATATCGTCTTCTATGCGGGCGTCATCGGACTCCTGCTGGGCCTGGCCGCGGTACAAACAAAATATCCCCGCACCGACGGGGCGGAGAAGCTGTGAACGTTCGAGAAAATAATGCCCCGCAAGGCCGCGAGGCCGATACCCTGAAGCGCGTCTGGGCCTATCTGCGCCCGGAGATGCGCATCTTCGTCGTCGCCATCATCGCGATGGCGGTGGTGGCGGGCGCGGAAGGCCTGATCCCGAAGGTCGTCAACGACCTGCTCGACAAGGGGTTCGGCGGCGCCTACGTGGGCAAGCTCTGGCACGTGCCGGCGCTGCTGACCGGGGTGGCGCTGATCCGCGGCGTGGCGCAGTTCGCTTCGGGCTACCTGCTGAGCCTGATCTCCAACCGCGTGTTGCTGAAGATGCGCATGCAGATGTTCGAGCGCATGCTGCATGCGCCGGCGCTGTTCTTCCACCGCAATACCGCGGCCTCGCTGATCAACGCGGTGATCTTCGAGGTCAACCAGGTCATGCAGATCCTGACGGGCGTGCTGATCACGCTGGTGCGCGATTCGCTGACGGTGCTGGCGCTGCTGGTCTACCTGTTCTACACCAACTGGCGGCTGACGCTGGTGGTGGCGGTGATCCTGCCGGTGATCGGCTTCGTCATGTCCAAGGTCAACCGGCGCCTGCGCCGGCTCAACCGTGACCACCAGGCCCTGACCAACAGTGCGGCCTATGTGGTCGAGGAAGCCGTGGGCGGCTACAAGGTGGTCAAGCTGCATGGCGGCGAGCAGTACGAGACCTCGCGCTTCGCCGCCATGGCCGAGCGCCTGCGCGGCTATTCGATGCGCATGGCGGTGGCGGGCGGGCTGAACCAGCCGGTCACGGCCTTCCTGGCGTCGCTGGCGCTGTCGGTGATCCTGACCATCGCGATGATCCAGTCGCAGTCGAACCAGACCACGGTAGGCAGCTTCACCGGCTTCGTGATGGCCATGCTGCTGCTGATCTCGCCGCTCAAGCACCTGACCGACCTCAACCAGCCGCTGCAGCGGGGCCTGACCGCGGCCGAGATGATCTTCGGCCTGATCGACGAGCCGGTCGAGCGCCAGGAAGGCGGCCTGCCGCTGGCGCGCGCGCGCGGCGACCTGGTGTTCGAGAAGGTGAGCTTCCGCTACGGCGACGCGGGCAGGCCGGCGCTGGACAAGGTCGGCTTCCACGTCAGTGCCGGCGAAGTGGTGGCGCTGGTGGGGCCGTCCGGCAGCGGCAAGACCACCCTGGTCAACCTGGTGCCGCGCTTCTTCGATCCGACCGAAGGCCGCATCCTGCTCGACGGGCAGTCGATCGACGTGTTCGCGCTGAAGGACCTGCGCAACCAGATCGCCTTCGTCAGCCAGGACGTGGTGCTGTTCAACGGCACCGTGGCCGCCAATGTCGCCTATGGCGTGCATACGGAGGCGGACATCGATATTGCCCGTGTCGAGCGCGCGCTGGCGGCCGCCTACCTGACCGATATGGTCAAGGGCCTGCCGCAGGGTCTCGAAACCAATATCGGCGACAACGGCATGAAGCTGTCCGGCGGCCAGCGCCAGCGTCTGGCGATCGCGCGCGCGATCTACAAGGACGCGCCGATCCTGATCCTCGACGAGGCGACCTCCGCGCTGGACTCGGAATCGGAGCGCCAGGTCCAGGCCGCGCTGGAGGCCTTGATGGTCGGCCGCACGACGCTGGTGATCGCGCACCGCCTTTCCACCATCGAGAACGCCGACCGCATCGTGGTGCTCGATCACGGGCGCGTGGCGGAGCACGGCAGCCACGAGGAACTGCTGTCGGCCGAGGGGCTGTACGCCGGGCTGCACCGCATCCAGTTCGCCACGCACTAGGCGCGGCGCGCCATTGCGCCGGCCGGGCCGGGAGGCATCCGCCTCCCGCGCCACATCGTTTCGCCGCGGTGCGCGGGTGCGGGCGCCAACTTCGCTAGAATGGCATGCAAACCACAGCGCAGAGGAAGACATGAGCAAGCCCGACGCACCGCCGATCAGCCGCTATCCCGTTCCCGCCCTGGCGGACCTGCCGGAAGATATCCGCGCGCGCATCCTGGAAGTCCAGGACAAGGCTGGCTTCGTGCCCAATGTCTTCCTCACGCTGGCGCACCGGCCCGACGAGTTCCGCGCATTCTTTGCCTACCACGACGCACTGATGCTCAAGGAGGGCGGGCTGAGCAAGGGCGAGCGCGAGATGATCGTGGTGGCGACCTCGGGCGCCAACCAGTGCCTTTACTGCGTGGTGGCACATGGCGCCATCCTGCGCATCTACGAGAAGAAGCCGGCGCTGGCCGACCAGGTCGCGGTCAACTACCGCAAGGCCGACATCACGCCGCGCCAGCGCGCCATGCTGGATTTCGCGCTCAAGGTCTGCCAGGACTCCCGCGATGTCTCCGATGCCGATTTCGCTGCGCTGCGCGATCACGGCTTCAGCGACGAGGACGCCTGGGACATCGCCGCCATCACGGCGTTCTTCGGCCTGTCCAACCGCATGGCCAACACCATCGGCATGCGGCCCAATGACGAGTTCTATCTGATGGGGCGGGTGCCGAAGGCAAAATAGGGACCGTTCACACAGGAGGCCGCGCATGCGCCGCCTCCTGCCCTCGCTGCGTTTTCCACCCGTTCAATCCTCTCTTCCCGCCCGCCCGGCCGGCACGGCGTCTCCATCTTGAATCCCGTCTCGCTTTTCTTTGCCCAGGCCTGCCTGGTGGTAGGCACGCCCTTCGTCCTGTGGCGCGGATTGCGCATTGGCAGCATCGTGCCGCTGGTGGCCATGCAGATCGTGGGTGGCATCCTGCTCGGGCCCTCGCTATTGGGCGCGCTGTGGCCGCAGGGCTGGCAGATGCTGTTCGGCCCGGCGCAGCTGTCCGCGCTGTCGGGCCTGCAGTGGCTGGCGGTGGTGCTGTTCGCTTTTCTTTCCGGCCTGCATATCGGCGGTGCCGGGCAGCAGGGGATGCGGCGCATCGCCACGGCGGCGGCGCTGGGCAGCGTGCTGGTGCCGTTCGTGCTCGGCACGGCGGCCGGCGCGTGGCTGGTGCATGCCGCGCCGGCGGTGGCCGGGCATGCGGCCTCGCCCTGGCAGTTCGCCGTGGCGGTAGGCGTTTCGATGGCGGTGACCGCGCTGCCGGTGCTGGGCGCCATCCTGCGCGAGATGAAGCTCTCCGATTCCGTTCCCGGCCAGCTGGCGCTGGGCTGTTCGGCCTTCAGCGATGCTGCCATCTGGCTGGTGCTGTCGGCCATCCTCGCCAGCGCGGGCCGCTCCTCCGCCGGCGATTTCCTGCGCCTGGCGCTGTTCGGCGCGCTGTATGTCGGCGCCATGCTCTGGCTGGTGCGGCCGGCCCTGGCGCGCCTGCTCGCGCGCATGAACGCCAACGATGCGCGCCTGGCCCTGGTCGCGGTGCTGATCTTCGCCTCCGCGCTGGTATCCGAAGCGATCGGCCTGCACTACATCCTCGGCGGCTTCCTGGCCGGCGTGGTGCTGCCGCGCGATGCGGCCGCCGATCTGCGGCGCCAGCTTGAACCCACCACCGTGGTGGTATTGCTGCCGTTCTTTTTCCTGATGACGGGGCTGCGCACCGATATCGCCATCGGCGGCCGCGAGACCCTGCTGGTGTTCGGGCTCAGCACGCTGGTCGCCGTGCTCGGCAAGGTGGCTGGCACCGCGCTGCCGGCGCGCATGGCTGGCCTTGCGCCGCGCGAGGCATGGATGCTGGGCGCGCTGGTACAGACCAAGGGCCTGATGGAAGTGGTGGTGCTGGGCATCCTGTTCGAGGCCGGCCTGATCGGCACCACGGCGTTCTCCGGCCTGCTGCTGATGGCGCTTGCCACCACCGTGCTGGCCAAGCCGCTGACGCGCGCCGCCTCCCGTCTGCGCGGCGCTGCCTGAGCGCTACCTGATCTCGGCGCAGGCGCCGCTGCGCGGATCGAACAAGACCGGCCACGCCTGCTCGTAGATGCCCGGTGTGCAGTGCTTTTCGCAATGGGCGTGAGCCAGCGTCACGCGCCGCGGATCCTGCCAGACCATCAGCGTGCAGCCACTATCGTCGATCGCGCGCAGTTCGATATGGGGGGTCTTGCGGGTCTGGCGGAACTCGGTCAGGTCGAAATGGCAGGAGCCGCGCCTGCCCACCCACAGGGTCCAGCTGAGGCTGCGCACATCGTTGCTCGCCACGCGCATGTGGGCGTCCTCGCGGAAGCCGTCGTCTTCCGTGCGCAGGCAATTGCCGGCAATGTCGATGTCGTGGGGAGGGATTGGCGTGGCGCGCTCGCGCACGGCGCTGGGT
>NZ_JBFTLQ010000019.1:0-98786 GCF_056396525.1 Cupriavidus sp. 05T41 | reverse complement strand
GTTTTTGTTTTCGGCCTTGTCGGCCGTGGCTGGGCTGGGGCTGAGTCAGGTGTTGGCGGGGCGGGCGCGGGGATAGTGTTTAAGATGGGATGATTGGTGCCTAGGTTTGGGTATTCTGGTGAGTGTCATTTCGTTTTTTCGCGTTGGATTTAAAGGCTTAAATTCAAAGACAAAGTCAAAGGCTAATTCAAAGCCAAAGGCTCATTCAAAGTAAAAGGCTAATTCAAAGTCAAAGGCTAATTCAAAGTCAAATTCAAAGGCTTTCGCTCCCCCGGAGCGACCTACTTTCTTTTCCCCGAAAAGAAAGTAGGCAAAGAAAGCGGGCTGCCTGGCCGGCAGGGGCAGAAACCTTGGGGTTTCTCGTGTTGCTGGTTTCGTCGTGGGGTTCTTGGTTCTGCTTGCATCCTGCCGTTACCGGGGCGGGCGGCCGCGATCTTGCGGGCGACAGTGGTTTCGGGGTCAGACCTATGATGGCGGGCGCACTGCTTGTTCGGCCATCTGCCGTTACCGGCTTAAGCGACCACGACATAGCACCCTCTTGGTTTCGTGGTGGGCGCGGTGGACCGGTGCGCGGGTGTACCGGGTGTACCGGGTGTACCGGGTGTACCGGGTGTACCGGGTGGCGACATGTTATGCCCCAAACACAAAATTTCTGACAGGTCCGAGCTATGAGGCACCGAGCTCAAACAGGGGTCACCGCGCCCACCACGAATCGAGCGCCGTTCCTATGACGCGCCCATCCACCCCGGTCGCGGCAGCAGCCTGAACTACCTGGGCCAACGCCATCATGCAGCGCCACCACGAATCGAACGCCACCCGCGATGCCGCAGGCGAGCAAACCGGTAGCGCCAGCAGCCCAGCCAAAGCCATGAGACCCACCACGAAACCACCACCACCCATAAAATCTGAGCGCCCAGCCTTCTGCAAGAATCGCTTTCTTTTGGTTACTTTTCTTTTCGAGAAAAGAAAAGTGACACTTACATGTGTGCGAACGGGCTACCAAGCCCGCGCCGCTAGGCCCAGAGACGCAAAGCACACCCTCATACGCATAAACGCCAAATGAGACTCAAGCCGCCAAGCCCAAAAAAGCCAAAAAAAAGCAAAAACTACCGCATACCATCAATATCCCGAGCCTCGACAACCCCCCGAGGAAACCCCCTCCGCACCACAATCAGCATGGCACGCCCCACCTGCTCGGTAGTAGTGAGATAAGCCGGAAACAAGCGCCGCAGCAAAGGCAGCACCGGCGCCGCAATCATGTAGGGAATCCGGTAGGCCGCCGTCTTGGAACGGATGCCGTGCAACGGCTGGATACCGCCCGGGCGGAACATATACGCTGCCTTGAACGGCAATTTCAGCAACGCGTTCTCGGTACGCCCTTTCACCCGCGCCCACATCGAGCGCCCTTTCTCCGTGCTGTCGGTCCCCGCGCCGGAAACATAGACAAAGGTCATCTGCGGGTTGAGCCGGGCCAGCACCTGCGCGGCGGCCAGCGTGATGTCGTAGCTCACGCGCGTGTACTCGGCTTCGGACATGCCGCCCGAGGACACGCCCAGGCAGAAGAAGCACGCGTCGAAACCTGTCAGCGCCGGCTCGATCCCGTCGTAGTGCAGCAGGTCCGCATGCACCAGTTCGGTCAGCCTGGGATGCTGCTGGCCGGTCGGCGTGCGGCCTACCGTCTGCACGCGCGCCACGTCTTCGGCCAGCAGGCATTCGCGCAGCACGCCCAGTCCGACCATGCCGGTCGCGCCGAATATCAGTACGTTCATTCGTGTGTTCCCGTTCGATGAAAGCGGCCGCGCCATTGTGACGGGATGGTGGAGATTACCGCATGAACGGGAACGGCGCCGGCACGCCGGCACCCCGAAATAGACAGCCCCCGCCCGGGGTCACCCCGGACGCGGGCTGCCCCGTTGTCACACCTTGATGTCGATGTTCTGGCCCAGATGCGGGGGGTTGCTGGCGGGCACGCCGACCGGCGCCGCCGATGCCATCAGCGTGGCCACGCTGTTGGCCTGCAGGTCAAGCGATTTGCGCAGCATCAGCAAGCTGACCGGGTCGGTCCCGGGGTTGCTCGCCGCGCTGACGATGGAGGTATCCATGGATGAATTGTCCTGTTCCAGGTTGCGGTTGGGTGGGCGGGTGGCGAGGATGCCGGCAGTCCGGCCGGAAAAGCCGCGGCACCACCCGGGGATATTCCTGCCCGTTAATTGTCGGCTGGCAGCCACAAAGCTTTAGCGCGGCGGGCGGAACGTTTATGATAGGCAGCCCCGGCCAGATCGCCTGCAGCGTCTGCAAAGCAGGCCGGGAAAGACCGGACAGCCCGGGCAGCGGCTGAATCCGGCAAGAAAACAGTCACCAACAACAACATCATGGGTCGGGCGAAAAAAATCGCGGGTTACGTCGCAATTTCGTGTTTGACTGCCGGCATCCCCCTCTCCGGCCTTGCGCTGGATTCGGCGGAATTGTATGAACGGGAGTCGCCAAGCATCTGGGTGGTCACGGTGTTCGACGCGCAGGGCGGCACGATCGGCCTGGGCAGTTCGGTGGTCACCGGCCCGGAAGAACTGGTCACCAACTGCCATGTCCTCAAGAATGGCAAGTCCATCGGCATCCGGCGCGAGAACACCATGCACGTCGCGCGCCTGGTGCATGCCGATGTGGAGCGCGACCTGTGCGTGCTGCAGGCGAAGGGGCTGGGCGCGCCGCCCGTGAAGATCGCCCCGCTCGCGTCGCTCAAGGTGGGCCAGAAAGTCTATGCCATCGGTGCGCCGCGCGGCTTTGAGCTGACGCTCAGCGACGGCCTGCTCTCCTCCCTGAACAAGGACGCCAACGGCCGCGTGGTGCGTATCCAGACCACCGCGCCGATCTCGCCCGGGTCCAGCGGCGGCGGCCTGTTCAATGCCGACGGCCAGCTGATCGGCATCACCTACCTGATGCGCACCGACGCGCAGAACCTCAACTTCGCCGTGCCCGCGCAATGGATCGGCGAGGTGCCGGCCAGGTCGGCATTGGCGCTGCAGCGCTTTCGCAGCGAGACAGCGCCCCCGGCGCCCGCCGCGCAAGCACGGCCTCCGGCGCCGCAGCCGGCGGCCGGCGCGCAAGACCGGCAGCTCACCGGCGCCGAGCTGGCCGCGCACTTCGCGCATCTCGGCCGCATCAACGCCACCGCGCCTTCGGGTGTCACGCTGTGGATGGATATCCGCGAAGGCGGCAGCCTCGATGTCACCAACTCGGTCAGCCGCGGCACTTCGCCCGGCCGCTACCGCATCGAGCAGGAGGCCGGTCAGGTCTGCATCGAAATGGGCGACCCCAGGTTCAGCAGCATGCAAACCTGCTACCGGCTGACCGAAGGCAACGGGCGCTACGTGATGCGGTCCGTCTCCAGCCCCTACTACTTTTCCTATGTGAAGTAACGACGAGCATGAACCACACATACCGTATTGGCACCGCTGCCGCCGCTGCCGTCCTGTTGCTGCTGGGCGGGTGCGCGCCGGCGACCGTCGCCGTCTCTACCCGCGCCACCGACTATAACGGCAAGCCCGCCCGCATGTATGTGGTGGGCACGACGGGCATGGGCTGGAACAACGATTTCTCGCTGGCGTTCGCCGCCAAGTTCCGCGAGCTGGCCAAGCAGTGTGGCGTGGAAGCGGCCTATGACGAGCTATCGGGCCTGGAGCTGGACTCGTCCGCCCTCACGAACAAGATGCGCGGCTTCCGGGCGGATTCCATCCTGACCATCGCCAATGGCGGGGGTGTGATCGGCGCCTACGGCAACCGCATGTCGATCAACTACGGCACCACGCTGACCGATGCCATGCAGAACCGCGCGGTGTGGAAGGGCAAGTACTCGTTCAGCCGCGGCGCCCAGGCGATCCCCATCGAGGAACGCGCGGCGGTGCTTGCCATCGACATCACCAACAGCCTGAAGAAGGACGGCTTCCTGAGCGGTTGCGGCCAGGTCGCGCTGGGCCAGAACGGCCGGCTGGACCCGTCGGCGGTGCCGGTCATCGCGCACGGCACGCCGGTCAGCGCCGCCAGTCCCGCGGCGGCACCTGCCCCGGCCGCCAGCCAGGGCGCCGGCCCGCTCGCCGCCGTACCGGGCGTGCCCAGCGGGGGCGCGACGCTGCGAGACCTGCAGGACCTGCTGCCGAAGTGAGCCTCAGCCGGCCAGCCCGGCCTCGGCCAGGTCGGCGCACAGGATGGAGCCGGTTTCCGATTCGGTGACGAACACCTTATGGGTGCCGGGCTGGAAGGCCAGGTTGGTGGTGGTGGCGCCCGCCGTGCTGGCGAGGATGGCCTCGGGCTCGCCGCGCTTGCCGAGCACCCACACGCAGCCCAGGCTGGCATGCGCCACGAACAGCCGGTCGCGGCCGTCGATGGCCATGCCGTCCGGCCCGCTGGTGCCGTAGAAGGTGAAGAACTGCCCCACCTTGGACACGCTGCCGTCCGCTTGCAGCGGCGCGCGCCACACGCAGTTGCCACGCGTGGCCGCCACGAACAGCACCTTCTCGTCGCACGACAGCGCCAGCCCGTTGGGGCTGGGCACATTGCCCAGCAGCAGGTCGAGCTGTCCGCCGGCGCGCAGGCGGTAGACGCGCCCGGTGGGGTCGTGCAGGCCAGTCTGGCCCTGGTCGGTGAAATACAGGTCGCCGTTGCGGGCGATCACCAGGTCGTTTACGCCCTTGAACTGCTCGGCGTTGCGCCGTCCCAGCAGCGTCGTCACCTCGCCCGTCTCGACCTGCACGCGCAGCAGGCCGTTGCGGTAGTCCGCCACCACCAGCTCGCGCGCATTCAGGAACTTCATGCCGTTGGGCTCGCCCTTGTATTCGGCCACCAATGACCACGCGCCCGCCGGGGAAATACGGAAGATCCGGCCAAACGGGATATCGGTCACGTAAAGGTTGCCGGCTGCATCGAACACCGGCCCCTCCAGGAAACTGTCGATGCAGGCCCCGCCCTTGTTGGCATCGGCCCACTCGGAGCGCACGCCGGCCTTGCGGAAATGGGCGGGCATGGACGAGAAGACCTGCAGCGGGATCTCCCTGGGCACGGTTCTGAAATACATGGTCGTTCCTTATCGGGTTCTTGTCGGGTTCCTGTCGCGACCTGGCCGCCATCTGGCCGCCATCTGGCCGCCATCTGGCCGCAATCTGGTCGCCATCTGGCCGCGTTCCGCCTACTCCGCCTTCACGTCGGCGGCCTTCGCCACCCGGGTCCACAGGGCCGTGTCGTCCTTGATGCGGCGCGCGAAATCGGCCGGTGAGATACCGCCCGGCTGCGCGCCCAGGCTGGCCAGGCGCTCCTTCACCTCGGCGCTGTTGACGCTCTTGCTCACCTCCGCCTGCAGCTTTGCCACCAGCGCGGGCGGCGTGCCCTTGGGCGCCGCCAGGCCGAACCAGTTGATCACCTTGTAGTCCTTCAGGCCGGCTTCGGCAAAGGTTGGCACGTCCGGCAGCGCGGGCACGCGCGTCGCCCCGGTCACGGCCAGCGCGCGCGCCTTGCCGCCCTTGATCTGCGGCACGGCGGTCGGCGTGGCGGTGATCAGGATATCCAGGTTATTGGCGATCAGGTCCATCAGCGCATTGCCCGCGCCCTTGTACGGGATATGGGTGATCGACACCTTGGCCTCCTTCTTGAAGACCTCGGCCGAGAGATGCGTGGAACTGCCGTTACCGCCGGAGCCGAAGTTCAGCTTGCCGGGATTCTGCCGGGCGAAGTCGATCAGCTCCTGCAATGTCTTGAAACGGGAGTTGGCCGGCACGATCAGGATCACCGGCGTCTGCGCGATGGTGGTCACGGGCACCAGGTCGTTGTTGTAGTCCCATGGCAGCGTCTTGAACAGCGACGGCAGCATGGTGTACGTGGTGTCGTTGGCCAGCAGCGTGTACCCGTCGGGGGCCGCGCGCGCCACTTGCAGCGTGCCGATGGTGCCGCTGGCGCCGGGCTTGTTCTCGACAAAGAAGGACTTGCCGGTGCTCTCGGTGAGCTTCTGCGCCACCTGGCGCGCGACGAAATCGGTGGTGCCGCCGGCCGAGTACGGCACCACGATGCGCACCGGCTTGTCGGGCCAGGTGTCGGCACGGGAGGCAATGCTGACGGTGCCCGTGAGGGCGGCCAGCGCGATGCCGGCGAGAAGGCGGGCGGGTGAGCGGGTGTGCATCAAGGTCTCCGGGGATGATCCGCGCCGCGCATTGCGTTGCGCGGCGTCTTGGCTGTCCTGTTTTCATCACAATATTCTATTAGACAGAACATCGTTCCGAAATAGTGTACGCACGCCCGGAACTGGCTGTCAATCCTGCGCGGCAAGGCACGGATGGGCGCACCCCGTCGGGCGTCCGGCATTTGCCATTGGCGCCAATGTGGGTGTTCGGTGTGGCGGCGCTGCCTGCGTTACCATGGCACGGCTCGTTCCGCCGTGCGCCCGCGGCCCGCGCCCTTCGCCGCGCGCGCCATGCGCAGCCTCCCCCGCGCCGCCGCCGCCTTCGCCACCGCCCTTCGCCATTGCTATTGCTGCCATCGCCATGACTTCTGCCCTTCTGCTTGAAAACATCCACGACACCGCCGTAGAACGCTTCAAGGAGGCGCTCGTCACCGTGGAGCGCCGCAGCGGCGCGCTCGCCGGCGAGGAACTGCACCAAGCGCCGCAAGCGCACCAGATCCTCGGCATCCGCTCCGCAACGCACCTCGGCGCGCCGGAGATCGAGGCGGCCAGGCACCTGCTGGCCATCGGCTGCTTCTGCATCGGCACCTCGCAGGTCGACCTGGATGCCGCCGCGCGCGCGGGCATGCCGGTCTTCAACGCGCCGTTCTCCAATACGCGTTCGGTGGCCGAACTGGTGATCGCCGAGGCCATCCTGCTGCTGCGCCGCGTGCCGGAGAAGAACACGCTGGCGCATGCCGGCAAATGGGCCAAGGGCGCCACGGGCTCGTTCGAGGCGCGCGGCAAGACCATCGCCATCATCGGCTACGGCAATATCGGTTCGCAGGTCGGGGTGCTGGCCGAAGCCATGGGCATGCGCGTGGTGTACTACGACGTGCAGGCCAGGCTGTCGCTCGGCTCGGCGCGCGCGGCGCGCTCGCTGGCGGATGCGGTGTCACATGCGGATATCGTGACGCTGCACGTGCCGGCCACGGCCCAGACCAGGAAGATGATCGACGCCGTGGTGCTGCGCCAGTTCAAGCGCGGCGCGATCCTGATCAACGCCTCGCGCGGCACGGTGGTGGATATTGAGGCGCTGCGCGCGGCCTGCGACGACAACCATATCGCCGGCCTGGCCATCGACGTCTTCCCGCAAGAACCCAAGACCAACGCGGACCGCTTCGACAGCCCGCTGCAGGGCGTGCCCAATGCCATCCTGACGCCGCATATCGGCGGCAGCACGGAGGAAGCCCAGGAGAATATCGGCACCGAGGTCGCCACCAAGCTGATCGCCTTCCTGCGCACCGGCGACACCATCGGCGCGGTCAACTTCCCCGAGGTGAGCCCGGGTCCGCTGACCTCGCCGGCGCGGCTGCTCAACGTGCACGGCAACGCGCCCGGCGCGCTCGCAACGCTCAACACGCTGCTGGCGCGCGACGGCGTCAACATCGTGGCGCAGCACCTGCAGACGAGCGGGGAAATGGGCTATGTGGTGACCGACCTGGACAAGGCGCCGTCGGACGAACTGGTCGCCGCACTCGGCAAGGAAAGCGCCTTTATCCGCTGCCGCGTGCTGCTCAACGAGCAAGCCTGAGCGGCGCGGGCAGACGGGGCACCGGACTGCCGGCGCCCCGTCTGCCCTCAGCCCACGCGGAAATGCTCGACCGACTGGCCGGCATTGACCGCGCGCAGCAGCCACGAGGGCATCGCGCCCTCGCCGTCCCAGACCTGCCCTTCGGCGTTGCGGTAGCGGCGCGGGCCGGAGGGAGCCGCCGGGGCCGCAGCAGGGGTGACGACGGGCGCGGTCTCGGCCTTTGGCTCGGCTTTTGGCTCGGCTTTTGGCTCGGCTTTTGGCTCGGCTTTTGGCTCGGCTTTTGGCTCGGCTTTCGGTTCGGCTTCTGGCTCCGCCACAGTTTTCGGCAAACCCGCAGCTGACGCCGCGGCTTCCGGCGCTACTGCCAGTGCCGATCCGGGCGAGGCGACATCGGCCGCATTGCGCTGGCCACGCCTCCTCTTGCGCCGCGGCCGCGGCGCCACCATCGGCGGCGCCGTGACAGGTGCCGCTGGCAACAGCCCCTGAACCGGGCCGGCCGGCTCCGCGATGACGTCGGCTTCCGCCTCGGGTTCGGCGACCGCTTCAACTTCCGCTTCAACTTCCGCCTCAACCTCCGCTTCAACGTCCGCCTCCACTAGCGGCTCAACTTCCGCCGCCACTTCCGTGTCCAGGGCGGCAGCAATCTTCGCGGCAGGCTCCGCGAGCGGCGCGGCAAGCAGTTCCGCCACCGGCAGGATTTGCTGCCCGCCGCCGGGTTCGGCCACAGGTTCAGCCTTCGGCGCCGCGGCTGCCTGCGCCGCCTCGATGTCATCGGCGGTGATGCCCAGCCGCTCCATCTGGACCCGTATCCAGACAATGGCGGCTACTCGTTTGACGTCGGCGGAAAGAACAGCGGGAATAGCGGAAGACACGATAGAAACCAGTAAAGGATGCGGGACAGGGGGTTCTCCATGCGGCGCTCACCGCACACCCATATCCCCGAAGCTCGCACATGATAGCCGAGCGCGGAAACCGCCTCTTGCGAGAGCCAAAAACGCGGCAGATCGCCCAGTAATACGGCCTCCGGCAGCAAGCACATAACAGGCCAGCCAGCACCGGGAATCCGCCCGGATCCACACAACTCAAATGAGAACGATTATCATATGCGACCAACAGGGCCATCAGGCGTCGCCTGCGGCCGGCCTCTTGCGCGGCGGGCCGCCTGCCGCGCAATACGGCCCTCTTCCATAGGACATATAGCCAATGCATCGACTCATTTCCACTGCCCCGCTACGGATTGTTGTGCCCGGCCGGGCTGCCCGGGAGGCGCGGACATGGGCTTGAGCCGGAACGGCCGCTACCGCCTGGATGTTGCCTCGCGCGTGGTGGCCGCGATCGGTGGCGGCTATGTGCTGGCAGCCCTGGCCACCGGCCTGCTGGCGGTGGTGCTGCCGATGCCGCCGTCCGAGGCGGTGACGACCGCCACGCTGCTGTCGTTCTCGCTGTACGCGTGCGCGGTGCTATGGGTGTTCGCCGCCGGCAGCGCGTTGCGCGCGTGGGCCGGACTGGCGATTCCCGCCGCGGTCATGGCGGCCGTGCTGGCCGCGGCGCGGAGCGCGGCATGAAGGCCGGCCTGCGGCAGTCGATGGCCTGGCTGCGCGCGGCCAGCCTGAGTGGCGCGCTGAGCGGCGCGCTGGGTGGCTGCGGGCTCCTGGCACTGCGCGCGCTGCCCTGAGCCGCCGCCGCTAGCGCGCGCACTTCTTGTACGGCGCATACTGCGCGCCGTTCCAGCGCCAGACCGGAAAGCAATTGCCCGGCCCGCCGATCTCGATGTCCGGATAGCCGAGGTGCTTCGTCTTGAGCACCGTGGCCTGCCCCGGAAAGCCGAACTGCGGCTGCCAGCGCCCGCTGCCATCCTTCACGTACAACTGCATCGAGACGCCGGCCATGCCGCCCACGCAAGTGCCGTAGAAATTGGTGAAAACCTCGGGCTGGCCATCGCCGTTCAGGTCGACGACGGCGGCATCGTAGTCCACCGACTCATTGCATGACTTGTCGAAGACCTTGCCCTTGAGCGCCTTGAGCTGGCCTTGCGTGGCCTCGGCGACGAGTTTCGCATCGGCACCCGGCGCGGCGCCGGCAGGCATGGCCAGGGCCACGGCAAAGCCGCCGGCGACGGCCGGCGCAAACGCTGCGGCCAGGACAGATGGACGGCGGGGCATGGCGGTCTCCCTGAAGGCAAGGCAGCCCGGCACGGCATCGTGGCGCAAGCCGAAGGCTGCCCTTCGATGATATGAAGAACGGTTCGCCGCCGCCAGCTATCATGTCGGCCATTCCATTCGATTGCCGACCGCTGCAAGCCATGTCCGACAAGACCCCCGCAAACCAGCCCTATGCGCTGGAGAACCCCTTCCTCGAATCCCTCAACGTCACCATCGTGGAGTGGCAGCCGGACCTGGTACGCATGGCGCTGGTGCCCCAGCCCGCGCATCTCAACAACACCGGCGTGGTCCAGGGCGGCATCCTGGCCACGTTGCTGGACGCCGCCGGCGGCTATGCCGGCCTGTTCCCGGAAGGTGGCGTGCGGCGCGCCGCCACCACCATCTCGCTCAACGTCAACTATGTCTCGTCGGGGCAACTCGAACCGCTGGTGGTGACAGGCCGGCGCGTGGGCGGCGGACGGCGCGTGTTCTTCTCCAATGCAGAAGTCACCGACAGCCAGGGCCGGGTGATCGCCACCGCGCAGGCGGCATTCCGGCGCAAGGATCCGGTGCCCTCGGCCTGATCTTCCCGGCCATGGCGTTGCGCGACTGGCATGGGCGCCGATGCATGCCGCCCCCGGCACTTCACCTGCTGGGGCGGAAGTCGGAAATCAAGATCACGGCCAGCCTATGAGGCGCCGGATCTCAGGCCCCGTCCAGGAAGCGGCTGCGCAGGCCCAGGCGCGTGCCCAGCGTGGGGCCCAGCCAGCGCGAACGGTCCATGTAGGCCAGCTGCGCATTCTGGCTCTGGTCCATGTAGGGCTCTTGCGTGGGGGCCAGGTCGGTGCGCACGGGCTGGCTGGCGCCCTGCGTGTAAGGGTCGAACTTGTCCGGCGCGCGGGCACCGGCGTAGGGGTCGGTCAGGCCGGCGCCGCTATTGGACATGCCGCCCTGCGAATACGGACTGCGGGGCTCCTGCACGCCCACGCCCTGGGCCAGCGCGCAAACCGAAGCCATGGCGGCGCCTGCCATCAGCAGGGCCTTGGCGAATGAATGCTTCATAGGTACCTCCTCGGAGAGGAAAAGAGAGGAAAAGGGTCGCTCGCATGCGGAGCGCCTGGTCTCTTCCCAAGCCAGACATGTGCCAGTCAGACGCCGTCCGACAAGCATGCGGGCCGCTCGGGGGGGAGTGCTCGCGCGGGGCGGGCGGCATGCGTTGGCAGCGCTTGCCTGGCGGCCTCCCGGCGGCCTGCGCCGGGCGCGATGCGGACGAACACGCATGGGTTCACGTGGCCGGAAACAAAGGCGCACGATGGTAATCGTTACCTGCGCGCGCCGACTGCTCCGCCCGTGTCACAGGTGCATGTCACAGGTGCATGTCACGCGCGCAGATCATTGCGCGTGTGATGTGCATCAGCGCGCCTTATGCCATGCCGTGGCACGCGTCCGCGCACAGCTTGCAGGCAATCGCGCAGACCTGGCAGTGCCGCACGGCATGTCGTCCGCACTCGCTGGCGCAGGCCTCGCAGGCCTTGCTGCACAAGCGGCATATCTCCGCTGCATAGGGGCTGCCGCGCGCCATCGCGGCGGCGGCAAGCTGGCACAAGGCGGCGCACTCCATGTCCAGCCGGATGCATTCCGTCATGTCCGCGGCCTGCCCTTCCTGCAGGCACGACGCCGCGCAGTGGTTGCACGCCGCGGCGCAGGCATTGCACGCGTCGATGCAGGCTTGATAGTCATCCATCGTCATGGTGGCTCCTGGTCGGCTGGGAACGGGCGAGCTTCACGCGCAAATCGTGCCAGCTTGCCCTGCGCATGGCCGGGGCTGACAGCGCGCCCGGCGATGCGCGCCTTGCATGCAGCACGGGCAGAGTACAGGGGCGGCATGCCCGGGCCTGGCGCTATTCCCGCGTCGCTTGCGCCGGGTCCGCGGACAGCGGCGGCGCGATGTCTTCCAGCGGGCGCATCTCTGCGTTGACCGCGTAGCGCAAGGCAAACAGGCCCGCGGCGATCACCAGCAGCGCCCCGATGCCGTAGCCGGTAGCCACCGCCACGCGGCTGCCGCTTTCTATCAACGCGCCGAACAGCAGCGGGCCGATAAATCCGCCGCTCCCTGTTCCTACAGCGTAGAACACCGAGATCGCCAGCGCGCGCGTTTCCAGCGGAAACACCTCGCTGACCGTGAGATACGCCGAACTGGCCGCGGCCGACGCCAGGAAGAAAACCACCGACCAGCACAGGGCCTGGCTGCGCGCGTCGAGCCAGCCTTGCACGAAGGCCCAGCCGGTCAGCGCCAGGCCCACGCCGGACAGCACATAGGTCAGCCCGATCATGCGGCGCCGGCCGACTCTGTCGAACAGCGGGCCCAGCAGCAGCGGCCCGAGCACATTGCCCAGCGCGAACGGAAACATATACAGCCCCACGCGGTTGTCCGGCACGCCGTGAAAACGCGTCAGCACCAGCGCATAGGTGAAGAAGATCGCGTTGTAGAAAAATGCCTGCGACACCATCAGCGCCAGCGCCACCGCGCTGCGCATGCGCTAGCGCCGGAACAGCACGCCGGCGACCTCGCGCAGCGCGGGCGTGGCGCGGCGCACGAAGGTGATCGTGCCCGCCGCGGGCGGCAATGCGCCGTATTGCGCGATCACCTGCGACTCGATGTCCGCCACGATGCGGCCCGCCTCCGCCTCGCGCCCGTGCGACAGCAGCCAGCGCGGGCTCTCGGGCACATCGCGCCGTACCAGCAGGATGGCCAGCGCCAGCACGGCGCCGAGTGCGAACGCGGCGCGCCAGCCCAGCGCCGGGCCCAGTACGCGCGGATCCAGCAGGAGCAGGCTCAGCCCGGCGCCCAGTGCCGCGCCGAGCCAAAAGCTGCCGTTGATGGCCAGGTTGACGCGGCCGCGCACGCGGGCCGGGATCAGCTCATCGATGGCCGAATTGATCGCCGCGTATTCGCCGCCGATGCCGAGCCCGGTCAGGAAGCGGCACACCGCGAAGAACACGAAGCCCGTGGAGAATGCCGTGGCGAGCGTGGCGGCCATGTACACGGCCAGCGTCGCCAGGAACAAGGTCTTGCGTCCGAGGCGGTCCGCCAGCCGTCCGAACACCAGCGCGCCCGCCACCGCGCCCGCGACGTACAGGGAGCCGAGCCAGCCCACCTGCGCCGCATCCAGGCCGAGGCCGTCGGGACGCTCCAGCACGCCGCCGAGCGAGCCGACCAGCGTCACCTCCAGTCCGTCGAGCACCCATGCCACGCCCAGCGCGATGACCACGCGCCAGTGCCAGCGCGACCACGGCAAGCGGTCAAGGCGGGCCGGGATATCGCTGCGCGCGACCGGCGCGGCAGCCATGTCCGGCCCCTTTGGGCGCCCTGGCATATCTGACACTGGTGGCACGGGTTGCACGACGGGCATGGGCAGGTTCCGGCTGGCGGTGGCAGGCAGCGGGCTTCTGGCCCGGGCCTTGCGTGGAGCAGTGTCTTCTACGACAAACTCATCATAGGCAGATTCCATGCGGCGTCCCTGTCAAACCATCCTCGTGGTCGACGATGAACCCGGCGTGGCAGATGCGCTGGCGTGCGCGCTTGAGGACGCCGGCTATATCGTGGAGCGCGCCGCCGACGGATTCAGCGCTTATTTCATGGCGCAACGCGTGCATCCCAGCGTGGTAGTGACCGACTGGATCATGCCGCATGGCGACGGCGCGGTGCTGTGCGGCATGCTGCTGCACGACCACGCGCTCTGTGCCACGCCGCTGGTAATCTCGACCAGCATGCGCCCTGTGCCCACCATCGCCAACCCTAGCGTGCGCTACTGCCCCAAGCCTTGCCACCCCGACGAAGTAGTCCGGCTCGTACGCGAGCTCGCCGGCGAATCCGGCGAGTCCGGCGCATGCGGTCCGGCGCGGCCTTGAAACTCTTGCCATGCGCACCATGCCGTGCGCCGCCCGGGTGGCCTCGTTCCGGGTGCCGGGATCACATGGCAAATGAGCTGGGCAAATGGCAAGGCGAGGAACCTGCGCCGGCAAGCCAGGAGAGCGGTCCACGCACAGCGCAATGCATAGCCCATGCAGCACCTGGATCGGGCCGACACCGGCTCCGCTGCCATCGCTGTCGCATTTATTTTTTGATGCGTGTCAAGTGAGTGACGAAGCACAAACCCCCCGGTATTGGGGCAGCCGATCGACGCTCATGGTGAGACACTATGCGCGGGCGGGAAACCAAAGCGCTCGCCCATCTCACTTCGTCAATGCCCTCCGGACCAGACCGGCGGGCATTTTTTTACCTGTCGCGCGCGGGATGACCACCGCACGGGGCCATGCGACTTTTTTACATGAGCAGGAAAGTTCGGGATACCCCGCGGCCGGCATTCGTGCACCGGCGACCCCTCAGGCTGCCGCGCGCCGACCGCGCAGAGACCGGCCACCCGCGGACACCCGGCATCGCCTGCGCCCGGGCGAATTGTCCTGGCGCGAGTGGCACGATTCCTGCCAGTTCAGCATCGCATGACGGGAAGCCATTTGTCACATGGCTGGGGCTTGCGGGGACGCGGGCCGAGTGCCGCGTCCCCATTTTTTCCGCCCGGCATGCGCGCCCGGCCGCGCAGGGAATCCGCCATGCGCCGAACGCCGCAGCCGCGTCAATAGTTCTTCGCGCCTACACCAACAAGGGGGCAGCGCACCGGTGCCGCGCCGGCGCAAAATGCGGCCAGGCCGCACGTGGCGGCGCCATGCCCTGCCGGTGACGGCAGCCCCAGGACCCAACACCTTTGCCCACATGTTCCATGACCCGAAACCAATGACCGATGCGGCCAGCCGCCCGGATGGCGCGGCGCAGGTGGGTGCATTGCCCGCCCAGCCCCCGTCATCGTGCGAGCCCACGCTGCAGCAGATAGCCGAGCGCCGTACGCGCGCGCTTGCCGATGCGCTGGAAGAGGCCATCCGCTCGTCACCGGCAAGCTCGAGCCGCGCTACCGTGCGCGCGCGCACGCAGGCGGCGGCCAAGGCGTCCGGATAGGTCCCGCGGCCCGACAACCCGGCCGGCCGGGCGGATGCTTTCCCGCCTGGCGGAGACACCGGCTAATCCGCCAGCGGGAATCCGAACACATCCTGCGCGAGGTCGCGTTCGAAGACGGCCGTCCACGCACCCTGGACACCGTCGCGGTATTCCCTGGCTTCACCCCCGGTCACGCGGGCCACGGTGATGCTGCGGGACGCGTGCCCAGGAGCGCCGTCCCGCCCATCCTGCGCGCTGACCTCGAAGTCCTCAAGGGCAAAACCGTGCAGCGCGCAGGCGGACGCGAAGTCGTCGCGCTCCTGCGCCGGCAGTTCGTGGAACCGCAATTGCGCCATGGCCGTCTCCCGGGGCCGCCGCGGATGCCGGCGGTATCTCGTCTCTGATGAGAACCGCAGTATCGCAGCAAGGGGATTCGGCGGGCAACAAGGCTGCCCGGGAGAGAGACCAGGCCCCGCGGCCAGCGGATGCGCTCCCTGCGCGATGCCGTCGCCTCGCGTTTTCCGCGCCAGCGAGCCACCGCCGCCAACGCCTTCCGAAGGCTTCCGATTACCTCCCCGGTAATTGGCCCGCCGCGCGCCAGCGCCGACACTGAGCTTGCCTGGAACCGCCAGGCAAGCTCAACCGGAGCCGACCGCCATGCCCGCAGCCAGCCTTGCCCGCCTCGAACCCGCTTATCCTGCTTCTCCCGCTTCTCCCGCTTCTCCCGCCGCCACGTCTACCACGTCTACCACCGCCCCACTCCTCCCGATGGACTACGTGCAAACCCGCGACGGCGTTTCGCTGTTCGTGCGCGACTGGCACGACGGCAGCGCCGCCGGGGTGGTGCTGTTCGTTGCCAGCTGGGCCCTGTACTCGGATTCCTGGGGTGCCCAGATGGTGGCGCTGCGCGCCGCCGGCCTGCGCTGCATTGCCTACGACCGGCGCGGCCACGGGCGCTCGGGCGATCCGGGCCGCGGCTATGACTTCGATACGCTGGCCGACGACCTCGCCGATGTGATCGAGGCCCTGGACCTGCGGCGCGTCACGCTGGTGGGGCATTCGATGGCTGCCGGCGAGATCGTGCGCTATCTCTCGCGCCATGGCGCCAGCCGCGTCGCCGGCATGGTGCTGGTGGGCTGCACCACGCCGTGCCTGGCGCAGAGCGCGGACAACCCCGACGGCATCGCCCCCGCCCTGCTCGAGCAGGTCGCAGGCGAACTGGCCGGCGATTTCCCGCTGTGGGTGGAGAATAACCTCGCGCCCTTCGGCGGCGGGCTGTGCTCTGCGCCACGGCTGGAATGGGTGCGCGCGATGGCGTTGCAGACTTCGCTGCCGGCGCTGCTCGGCTGCAACCATGCCAACGCGTATGCGGATTTCCGCGCCGAGCTGCCGGCGATCCGCGTGCCGGCGCTGCTGGTGCACGGCGACAACGACGTGTCCTGCCCCCTGCCGCTCACCGCGCAGCGCACGGCTGCGCTGCTGCCCGATGCGCGCCTCGCCGTGTACGCAGGCGCACCGCACGGCCTGCCCTACACGCACGGGGCGCGGCTGTCTGCCGACATCCTCGGCTTCGTGCGCGGACTTGACTGACGATCCGCCGACGCCTGCCTGTCGCCTGCCTGTCGCCTGCCTGTTCCCTGCCTGATGGATCCCGACCGGAACCCCGCCATGTCCTCGCCCAGCCCCGAGCCAGCCGTAGCGCTGCCCTCGCTCGCCTCGCCGCGCGCCGCGCCGGCTTCGCATCCGCCCGCCACCGCCCCTGCGACCAGTTCTGCCATCACGCGCACCCGCGAGCGCCTGGCGATGCTGGTCATGCTGAGCGGCACCTTCATGGTGGTGATGGACTTCTTTATCGTCAACGTGGCGCTGCCGGCCATCCGGCATGACCTGCACGCCAGCGCCGGTGCGCTGCAGCTGGTGGTGGCCGGCTACGGCGTGGCCAACGCGGCCGGCCTGATCACCGGCGGGCGCCTGGGCGACATGCTCGGGCGCCGTCGCATGTTCATGCTGGGCCTGGCGCTGTTCGGGCTGGCTTCCGCCGCGTGCGGACTGGCGCCGGACGCCCGCGCGCTGGTGGCGGCGCGCGTGGCGCAGGGCCTGGGCGGCGCCTTGCTGCAGCCGCAGGTGCTGGCCATGCTGTCGCTGGCCTACACCGGGCCGGCACGCGCGCGCGCCTTTGCCGCCTACGGGCTCACGCTCGGGCTTGCCGCGCTGCTCGGCCAGCTGCTCGGCGGCGCGCTGATCCGTGCCGACCCGGGCGGCCTGGGCTGGCGCGCCTGCTTCCTGATCAACGTGCCGGTGGCCGCGGCGGCGCTGCTGCTGGCGCCGCGCGTGCTGCGCGCCGCGCCGCGGGTCCCGGGCAGCAAGCCGGACCTGCGCGGCATGGCCTTGCTTGCCACGGCCCTGTGCGCGCTGGTGTGGCCGTTGGTGGAGGGCCGCCAGCAAGGCTGGCCGCCAGCAACGCTGCTGGCGCTGGCCTTGGCCCCGCCGCTGCTGGCGCTGTTCGCATGGCAGCAGCGCCGGCTGCAGGCCCGTGGCGGCCAGCCGCTGGTCAGCCCCGCGCTGTTCGCCACGCCGGGCTTCGCGCGCGGGCTGGCGGTGACGCTGGCCTTCTATGCCGGCAATGCATCGTTCTATTTCGTGCTCGCGCTGTACCTGCAGGACGGACTCGGCCTGAGCCCGCTGCAAGGCGGCGGGGCCTTCACCATGCTGGCACTGGGCTTCTTCGGCGCCTCGCTGGCGGCGCCGCGCATTGCCGCGCGGCTGGGTCGCTCGTCCATCGCCTACGGCGCGCTGCTGCTGGCCGCAGGCCACTGGCTGCAACTGGCCAATGCGCTCTTGCCGTGGCATGCGCATGCCACCGCGCCGGTGGCGGCGATGCTCGGGCTTCTGGCGGTGCAAGGCGCCGGTATCGGCATGGTAATGGCGCCGCTGGCATCCGCAGTGCTGGCGGGCATGCCAGAGCGGCACGCAGGCGTCGCCTCCGGCGTCCTGGCTACCGTGCAACAGGTCGGCAACTCGGTCGGGGTGGCGCTGATCGGCAATGTCTTCTACGGCGTGCTGGAAGCCAGTGCCATGCCCCCGGACTGGCCTGGCTATACCCATGCCTACGCCTGGAGCCTGGCCTGCCTGCTCGGGCTGGCGCTGGCCGTCACCCACTTGTGCCGCGCCCGCCGGCAGGTGCCGGCGCCGTAGGCCCCGCCGCCTGCGTGGCGGGCCACCGTGGCATGGGTGGCGCCGCGCGGCGTCAGGGCCGGAATGCGACGCCGTGCCGACGCCGCCGCCCGCCTACTCCGAAGCCAGCACCCCATACGGCCGCACCCGGATCTGGTTGATCACCTCGGTGACGCCGTACACATCGTCGGCCACCTCTTCGATTTCGTATTTGATGTGCCGCTGGGTGACCGTGCCCTCCAGCGTGACCATGCCCCCGCTTACCGAAACCGTGACTTCGCTCACGTCGAGCGTGTGGTCGCAGGCAAGCCGCTCGCATACTTCCTCGCGCAGGCTCTCGTCCGAGCGGCGGTAGCCCTTCGGACCCATGCGCCGGCCGCGTTCGTACCCGCTCCGCTCATACCCGGCCCCCTGGTATTCATCCGGGCCGGCCATCCCCGCGCCCGGCCCCGCCGTGGCGACGCCGGGCGTCGCGCGTGCCCGCTGCGCGGCGCGGTAGCCGTCCGCATAACCGCTGGCGTAACCGCTGACGTAGCCCCGCCCGCCGGGGGCGCCATCCGGTGCGGCCGTGCCCTGGGTGCTGGCATAGCCATCGCCGTCCGGGCGGCGCGACGCGGGCGATACGAGCGCCTCATCGCGGCCGCGGTCCCAACGGCCCTGCCCCCAGGGCTGGCGCTCGCCACCGCCCATGCCGGCAATGGCGCTCGCCGGCCGGCGGAACCGGGCCTGCGGATAGCGCGATTCGTAGCGCGCGATTTCGTCTTCGCCGAGACGCCAGCTATCGTCGTTGCGATCGCCGGAATACCACGCGTGCCGCTGCGCGCGCCTTGTCGCACGCGCTCCGTCGTCGTTGCCGGGCGCATCCGCGCCGCCCGGCGCATACCGTTGCCGGCCGTATTCGTCTGTCCACGTACCCATGGCTATCCCCAATGTCGTTCCGGAGGGGACCAACGCCCCTCCACCATGGTTGATCGGGGCAAAATCCGTACCGGGTCCAGGCCGGCGGCCATGGCCCCGCCACGGCGGGCGCAGGCGGGCGGCCCATGCCGACAGCGAGCAGCAAGCGGCACGTGCGCCATGCGCTTCCCGCGTGTGCGCTTTACCCGGCGTTGTAATACGCACCCTCGCCTGCAGGCGGGGCCCGGCTGGATTTCGACCGGCCCGGCATCTAGAGTTAGCTAGCATCCTCCCCACCGCCGTGCCCACCGTGATGAGGTGACCTATGCAAAACGAAGCCGACACCCAGCGTGCGCCGGCAGACGCAGGGGCAGCGCTTTCGCCCCAGCACCTGCTGCAGCTCGGCATGGGATTCTGGGCCGCCAAGGCCATGCTGAGCGCCGTGGAACTTGGCGTGTTCACCCAACTGGCGCGGCAGCCGCTCGATGCCGGCGCGCTGGGCGCGGCGCTAGGCCTGCATCCGCGCGGCGCCGCGGATTTCCTCGATGCGCTGGTTGCGCTGCGCGTGCTCGACCGCGAGGACGGCGGGCAAGGCGGCGGACAGGAAGGCGGTGGACAAGGCGGCGCCGGCAGGTACCGCAACACGCCGGAAGCGGACCATTTTCTCGACAAGGCGAAATCCACCTATGTCGGCGGCCTGCTGGAGATGGCCAACGCACGCCTCTACCCCGCCTGGGGGGCGCTCACCGACTCGCTGCGCACCGGCAAGCCGCAGGGCGATGCCGCCGAGGGCACCGACCCGTTCGCCACGCTCTATCGCGACGAAGCGGGGCTGCGCGGGTTCCTGCGGGCGATGACCGGGGTCAGCCTGGCCGCCGCGCAAGCCATGGCGCAGCGCTTTCCATGGCAGGAATGCAAGACCGTCATCGATATCGGCGCCGCCCAGGGTGCGCTGCCGGTACAGCTTGCGCTGGCCCATCCACACCTGCGCGGCGGCGGCTTCGACCTGCCCGCGGTCGGGCCGGTGTTCGACGCCTACGTCGCCGAGCATGGCCTGCAGGACCGGCTGCGCTTCTACCCCGGCGATTTCTTCAACGATCCCTGCCCGCAGGCCGACGTGCTGGTGATGGGCCATATCCTCCATGACTGGGACCTGGAGCAGAAGCTGCATCTGCTGCGGCAGTGCCACGCGGCGCTGCCCTCGGGCGGTCGCCTGATCGTCTACGACGCCATGATCGACGACGCGCGCCGGCAGAACGCGTTCGGCCTGCTGATGAGCCTGAACATGCTGATCGAGACACCGGGCGGATTCGACTACACCGGCACGCAATGCTGCGACTGGGCCAGGCAGGCCGGCTTCGCGCAGGCGCGCGTGGAACCGCTCAGCGGTGCGGATTCGATGATGATCGCGACCAAGGCATAGCATCGCCACGGCATCGCGCGGCGGGACGTAGCCAACCGGAGACACAGCCATGGCTGAAATGAACAACGAGGACAAGGCAAAGATCGTCACCGTGCTGAACGGGATCCTCGAGGCCGAACTGGCCGGCGTGGTCCGCTACACGCACTACTCGCTGCTGGTGTTCGGCTTCGGCCGCATTCCCATCGTGTCGTGGCTGCGCGACCAGGCCAACGAATCGCTGCTGCATGCGCAGCAGGCCGGGGAATGGATCACCACGCTGGGCGCCTATCCGTCCCTGGCCATCGGCAAGCTGCTCGACAGCCACACCTTCGACACCGCCGCCATCCTGCGCGAATCGCTCGACGCCGAGATGGCCGCCCTCAAGCTCTACCGCGAACTCCTGGCGCTGGTCGAAGACCGCTCGGTGGCGCTCGAAGAATACGCGCGCCAGATGATCCAGCTCGAAGAACTCCATGCCGGCGAGGTGGACAAGATGCTGCGCAAGCCCGGCAGCACCGCGGCGTTCGCGCCGTCTGCGTGAGATCCCGGGCTAAGGCCCGGCCCCCCTTGGATTGCCGCCCGGACTTGCCTGCGTCCGCCACGCCATGCGTACGCTGCCCGGCCGCCAGCGCGGCTCGACCCGGGACACTAGCGTCGCGCGGACGGCCGCCGCAGCACCTCGCCCAGGTCTGCCCGCGCCAGGCGCTGCGCGGCCGCGCGGCTGTTGCCGGTCCAGTAGCTCTGGTCGGCGTGGGCAATGCGGTCCGCCGTGTTCTTCATATGCAGGAAGGCGGCCTTGCGCGCGGCCTCGGGATCGCGCGCCTCGATGGCGGCGCACATGGCTTCGTGCTCCGCGCGTACCTGCGCGGCCAGATCGGCGCGCTTCGCTTCGTTGCCGCGCGTGAGGCGGATGGCGTCCTGCAGCGCGCGCGTCAGCAGGCCCAGCAGTTCGGTGTAGTGCGGGTTGCCGGTGGCGCGCGACACGGCCATGTGGAAGGCCAGGTCCTCCTCCACGCCATCGCCGCCGGCCGCCGCCGCACGGTCGATGGCCTTGAGCGCGCGGCGGATCCGCGCCATCCCGGCCTCGCTGCGGCGCTCCGCCGCCAGCGCCGCCATCTCGGCTTCGATGCCGCGCCGCAGCTCGATGATGCGCACCACGCCCAGCGCGGGGTTATCGTCGTTGCGGCCGAGGCGGAAGGCCTCGCTGGCCTTGGGGTCGAGCACCACGGTGCCGCTGCCCTGGCGGGTTTCCACCAGTCCCTCCGACTTGAGCCGCGAAATGGCCTCGCGCACCACGGTGCGGCTCACGCCGTATTCCTCGGTCATGAACTTCTCGGTGGGCAGGCGCGCATTGACCGGATAGGTGCCCTTGCGGATCTGGCTTGCCAGCAGCTCGGTGATGCGGTCGGCCAGCGTCATCTCGCCGGGCGGCTTGCGCGGCGAGGCCGTGGCGTTCAGGGTGTCGGTGCGCATGCGGGCTCCGTCTCGGACTGGCTGGGTGCGGCTATCGGTATCGGCTTCGCTATCGGGCGGCATCCGTGGCTTCTCGTGCTTCTCGTGCTTCTCGTGCTTCTCGTGCTTCTTGTTCTTCTTGCCGGCGCGGTTGCCCGCGCTGGCCATCGTTCCGTGCCGATGATAGCACCGGGAACAAAGTGGTTGACAAACTCATCATATAAATTTGTAATACAAATTACTGACCAGCGCGACCGCGTCCCCGCCTCGGGACCGGCGTCTCCGAACGCCCGCAGAGGCGCCATCGCCAGTCACCGCACAGGAGACACCAAGCCATCGACGGCCTTGCGGCCCTGCAGCGCGGCGAACGGCCCGGCAACCTGCTGGCATCAGGCGGCACGAGCAGCGCCCTCACCCTCCCCCTCTCACTGTTCCTTTCCATCGATGCGGCCAATGCCCGCCCGGAGCGCCTGACCATGAAGATCACCCGTCCTTCGCTGTTTCGCCAGCAATGCCATGTCGGCGGTCGCTGGGTAGACGCCACCGGCCGCGAGACGCTGTCGGTCACCAACCCCGCCACCGGCGCCGTGATCGGCACGGTGCCGCGCATGACCGGCGCTGACGTGCAGGCCGCCATCGCTGCGGCCGGCCAGGCCTTGCCGGCATGGCGCGCCACCAGCGCCAAGGAGCGTGCCAGGATGCTGCGCCGCTGGTACGAGCTGTGCATGCAGCACCAGGAGGATCTCGCCACCATCCTCACCACCGAGCAAGGCAAGCCGATGCGCGAGTCGCGCGGCGAGATCGCTTACGGCTCGGGCTTTATCGAGTGGTTCTCCGAAGAGGCCAAGCGCATCTACGGCGACATCATCCCCGCCCCCGCCAGCGACCGCCGCATCGTGGTGATCAAGCAGCCGATCGGCGTGGTGGCCGCCATCACGCCGTGGAACTTCCCCAACGCCATGATCACGCGCAAGGCGGGGGCCGCGCTGGCCGCCGGCTGCACCATCGTGGTCAAGCCCGCCTCGGCCACGCCCTACTCGGCGCTGGCCCTGGCCGAACTGGCCAGCGAGGCCGGCATCCCGCCCGGCGTGTTCAACGTGGTGACCGGCTCCGCCGGCGTGGTCGGCCGCGAGCTGACCGGCAGCCCGGTGGTGCGCAAGCTCTCGTTCACGGGCTCCACCGAAGTCGGCAAGGAACTGATGGCGCAGTGCGCGGGCACGGTCAAGAAAGTCTCGATGGAACTGGGCGGCAACGCGCCCTTCATCGTCTTCGACGACGCCGACCTCGACGCCGCGGTGCTGGGCGTGATGGCCTCCAAGTTCCGCAATGCCGGCCAGACCTGCGTCTGCGCCAACCGCATCTTCGTGCAGGACGGCATCTACGACGCCTTCGCGGCAAAGCTCAGGACCGCGGTGGAAGCACAGGTGGTGGGCGACGGCCTGGACGACGGCGTGGACCTCGGCCCGCTGATCGACGACGCCGCGGTGCGCAAGGTCAAGGAGCATATCGAGGACGCGGTCGGGCTCGGCGCCAGGGTGCTCACGGGTGGCCAGCCGCACCCGCTGGGCGGGCACTTCTTCACGCCGACCATCCTCACCGAGGTCTCGCCCAAGGCCAGGCTGATGAACGAGGAAACCTTCGGCCCGGTGGCGCCGCTGATCCGCTTCTCCTCGGACGAGGAAGTCATCGCCATGGCCAACGACACCCCGTTCGGGCTGGCCGCCTACTTCTACACCGGCAGCTACGAGCGTTCCTGGCGCGTGGCCGAAGCGCTGGAGGTCGGCATCGTCGGCCTGAACGAAGGCATCATCTCCACCGAGGTCGCGCCCTTCGGCGGCGTGAAAGAATCCGGCGTGGGCCGCGAAGGCTCGAAATACGGCATCGAGGACTACGTCGAGATCAAGTACATCTGCGCCGGCGGCCTCGGCGGCAAGCGCGCCTGAAGCGCGCGCGGCCATCGGAAAACCGCCAGCCCGGCATCGAAACGGAGACAACATGAAGACAATCGGCATGATCGGCATCGGCATGATGGGCCACGGCATCGCCACCAATATCGCGAAGCACGGCCACCCGCTGGTGCTGCTCGACCATCCGGGCAACCAGCCGCTGGACAAGCTGCTGGCCGCGGGCGCCACCACCGCCGCCACTCCCGCCGAAGTGACGCGCGCCGCCGACGCCGTGATCCTCTGCGTCACCGGCACGCCGGAAGTCGAAGACGTCCTGTTCCGCCCCGATGGCGTGCTCGCCGGGCTGCGCCCGGGCACGGTGGTGATCGACTGCTCCACCGCCATCCCCTCGTCCACCGTGCGCATCGCGGACGCCGTGACCAGGGCCGGCGGCCGCTTTCTCGATGCGCCGATGACGCGCACGCCCAGGGAAGCCGCCGAAGGGCGTCTCAATCTCATCGTCGGCGGCGAGCGCGAACTGTTCGAGCAATACCGGCCGCTGCTGGCCTGCTTTGCCGAGAATATCGTCCATGCCGGCCCCGTCGGCTCCGGCCACCGGCTCAAGCTGCTGCACAACTACGTCTCGCTCGGCTTCTCCGCCGTGCTGGCCGAGGCCGCCGCGTGCGCCGAACGCGCCGACGTGGACCCGGCGGTGCTGCTCGAAGTGCTCTCCAAGGGCGGTGGCGACGGCGTCGTGCTCAACCGCCTGCGCCCCTATATCGAAGCACAGGACAACTCGGGCTTCCGCTTCTCGCTCGCCAACGCGCTCAAGGACATGGGCTACTACACCACCATGGCCGCGGAACTTGGCGCCGCGCGCGCCACTGCCGAAGCGGTACGGGACACCTATGAGCAGGCCAGCCACAGCGAGCGCGCGCAAGGCACGGTGCCGGAATTGATCTCGATTCTGGGGGACAGGCAGGCGGGATGAGTGCAACGCAGGCCGAAAGTGAGCGGCATGGCGCTCTTCGGCAAGCCGGATGCGGCGCAGGCGCCGCATCCGTCAGGATGGTTCTTCTTCTATATGTCGTCTAGATGCCGAGAATCTTCTTTGCCTCGCCAAGTGACTTCATGGACTCATCGTGCTTGCCAGCCTTGTGATAGGCCTCGCCGTCGGCGCGCAGCTTGGTCACCTTGGCGGCGTCTTCCGCCGACAGCGCCGGCTTGGTGGCAAGCTTGGCATCGATCGCCTTCATCTCGTTCGGGCAGTTGTGGGCCAGGGCCAGACCGCTTGCGCCGAGCAGGAACAGCGAAGCGGCAATGGGAATATATCTACGCACATCGGCCTCCATCGGGTATTGAGCGGATATTCAGCTTAGACCATCGGAGCTGAAGCAGCGCTATCGCTGGCGGGTCCGGCGCCGCGGCGCCCGGCGCGGTAAGCCCGCCGGGGCCGGTGCTATGATTCTGCCGCTCCATCCCAGCGCACGCGAGCCGATGACGCCAGACTCCGGGCAAGCCAAGCCCACGCCACCCGAAGCCAGACCGGAAACCACTCCCGGAGCCAGCCCCGACGCCACCTCCGCCCCCGCGGCGGCGCGCGCCAGAACCGATATCCGCCGCCTGGGCGCCCGCTTCGTCGCCATCTCCTGGCGCGACCTGGCGGTGTCCTTCGGCCCCGCCGTGGTGTTCTGCATCGCGGCCGCCTGGCTGGCGGTCTGGCTGATCCAGCCGGCGCCGCCCAATGCCATCACCATCAGCGCCGGGCCGAAGGACAGTTCGTTCTGGAACGCCGCCGAGAAGTACCGCGCGATCCTCGCGCGCAACGGCATCACGCTCACTGTGCTGCCGTCCGAGGGTTCGCTGCAGAACGTCGGGCGGCTGGCCGATCCCAAGCAGTCCGTCGACGTGGCCCTGGTCCAGGGCGGCGTCTCCGGCGAGGTGAACAAGGAGGGACTGGTCTCGCTCGGCAGCATGTTCTACGCGCCCATCAGCGTGCTGTACCGCGGCAAGGAAAAGCACAAGCTGTCGGATTTCCGCACGGCGCGCATCGCCATCGGCCGCGAAGGCAGCGGCAGCCGCGCGCTGGCGCTGACGCTGCTCAAGGCCAATGGCATCGAGCCCGGCGGCAGCGCCACGCTGCTCGCCCATGACGGCGACGAGGCGGCGCAGGCGCTGCTCGACGGCAAGATCGACGTGGCCATGCTGACCGGCGACTCCGCCACCGGCCCCACCATGCGCAAGCTGTTCCGCATGCCGGGCATCCGCCTGCTGGACTTCGCCCAGGCCGACGCGTACACGCGGCGCTTCCTCTACCTGCAGCAGCTGGTCCTGCCGGCCGGCGTGCTGGACCTGGGCAAGAACCTGCCCGTCCACCCGATCCACCTGATCAGCCCCACGGTGGAACTGGTGGCGCGCGACAACCTGCACCCCGCGCTGTCCGACCTGCTGATCGAGGCCGCGCGCGAAGTCCACGGCAAGCCCGGCTTGCTGCAGGGCGCGGGGCAATTCCCCTCGGCCACCGTGCACGAGTTCCCGCTCAGCGACGACGCCACGCGCTACTACGCCTCGGGCAAAGGCTTCCTGTACCGGCACCTGCCATTCTGGCTGGCCAGCCTGCTCGACCGCGCGCTGCTGGTGGTGGTGCCCATCCTGGTGCTGCTGATCCCCGCCTTCAAGGTGGTGCCCTCGCTCTATAGCTGGCGCGTCAAGTCGCGGATCTACCGCTGGTACGGCTCGCTGATCGAGATCGAACGCGTGGCGCTGGTCGATCCCACCGAGGAAGAGAAAGCCACCCTGATCGCCCGGCTGGACCACATCGAGGACGCCGTCAACCGGCTCAGGATGCCGCTGGCCTACGCCGACCAGTTCTATGTGCTGCGCGAGCATATCGCCTTTGTCCGACGGCGCCTGACCGGCGCGCCATAGCCCGGGCGGCGCGGCTCGCCGCCGGGTGCTATGATGGCCGCCGCCATCCGCCACAGAGCGGGTGCAAGGGTCAGACAGGGCGAGCCATGAGTAGAAGATTCTGGGTATCGAAGCGGACGGGAAACGGCACGCGGGTGGGGATCGGTGCGTCGTCCGGACGGGGCGGGAGCAACGATGCCCGGGTCTACGCCTCGCAGGACATCGGCAACGGCGTCAGGATCGGCGCCAGCATGCCGGCCGGCAGACTGCTGACGCTATGGGCCACGGGCGCCCTGGTGATCGGCATCGCGGTCGTGGTCATGCACTACGGCTTCGGCTGGTTCCCGGATGCCTGCAAGCCCGGCGACACGGCCTGCCTGGCGGCAGAGAACGCCAGGTACCAGGCGAGCATCCGGGAGCGCGTGGAAACACTCTACCGGACCCTCCACGATCCCGGAGCCGACGCCGCCGAACGGGAGAACGCAGCCTACTCCCTGGCGCGCTTCAAGGCCGACGGCCACGTCCCCATGGCCGAGCGCGCCGCCTACGCACACGAAAAGCGGGAAGAGGCCGAGCGCCAGGAACAGAAGCTGTTCGAGCAGGAGTCCCGCCATCTCGCCAGGATCCGCAATGCCATGATGCAACGCGGTTGGTATCCCAGTGAAGCCGACCGCCGCTTCCTCGATCAATCCGAAGAACTGGACCGCCAGGACCCCGGCCGCATTCAACGCCGCGAGAAGCTGGAGCCCGCCCAGCAGCGCGACGCTACCGGCATCGCGCGCGAGAGCGCCCGCCTCTACCAGCAGCGGCAGGCCGAAGACGCGCAGCGCCGCCAGCGCTTGCTGGCCGTGCAAGAGCGCCAGCAGGAGATCCTGAGCCGCGAGCAGAAGCCTGCCTTGCCGCAGGAGCAGCGCGAGCAAGCGCCGGCGCCGGCCGCAATCCAGGCACCCGCGCAGGGCGCGGACCGGAGCATGTACATGGGCGGGTGAGTGGCAAAGGGGCCGATCACCGCGGCCCTGCCCCTTCGGCCAGCGCGAAGCTCGCTGGCCTGGCCGCGCTCGCGATGCGTCTCGCCGGCCATGACGTGGCCGCGATCGTCGTGGACGACAACAAGCCCGAGGCAGGTTCCGATACGGACCTGATGCGGCAGATCCGCCTGGCGCCGGCCGAGCGCGCCGGCCTCAATTGCCCGCCGGCACGCCGAGCAGGCCCAGCGCCCGCGCCAGCACCGGCGACTGGTTGCCGGGATGCCAGATCACCGAATACTCGGCCTGCGCCTGCGCAGCCGTGCCCGCCAGCGGCTTGAGCACCACGCCGGGCAGCGCCGCCCGGCCCAGCGTGCGCGGCACCAGCGAAACGCCCCGCCCCAGCGCCACCAGGCTCACCACCGAAAGCAGGTGCCGCACGTAGTGCCGGATGTTCGGGCTGAAGCCGGATTGCAGGCAGGTGGAGACGATGAGATCGAAGTAGCCCGGCGCACTCTCGCGCGGAATCACGATGAAGGTCTCATCCTCCAGCTCGGCGGGGTCGATGCGCCGGCGCTGCGCCAGCCGGTGCGTGGCGGGCAGCGCGGCTACCAGCGGCGTGCGAGCGACCAGGTGCGTGGCCATCTCGCCGGCGCCGGCCTGCACCTGGGCAAAGCCGAGATCGATGCGGTCATGGCGCAGCGCTTCCACCTGCTCGGACGAGCCCATCTCCTCCCACACGGTCTCCACGCCGGCCAGGTCCCGCTCCAGCCGCGCGAACAGCTTCTCGATGCCGATATAGATCACGGCTGCCACAAAGCCGATGCGCAGGGTGCCGGTCTCGCCATGCTCGGCGCGGCGCACCACCTGCATGGCAATCTCGGCCTGGCTGAGAATGCGGCGCGCCTCCTGCACCAGCGCGCTACCCGCGGGCGTGAGCCGCACGCTGCGCTTGTTGCGGTCGAACAGCATCACGCCGAGCTGCGCCTCGAGCTGCTGGATGTGCTTGGTCAGCGGTGGCTGCGAAATGCGCAGGCGCTCGGCGGCGCGGCCAAAATGCAGCTCTTCGGCCAGGGCCAGGAACATTCGCAGGTCTCGCATTTCCATGCATCGTCTCGCATCGGATCAGGGTTCGGTAATTCTAATTTGGAATTAGTCTGTTCCAAAAAATATATTGGACGATGCCAGGCTCCGCTCCGCACAATGCAGCCAGCATCGCAAATGCAGCGCACCTGCGACCAGCACAGCGGCGCGATCCGTGCGCGACAGAACAGCAGCACAACAGAACGATACGGAGACAAGCCATTCCCGCGCGCGCCGCACCGGCAGCGTGGCGGCATGCCGTACCTCCGCCCAACGACCGAAGAAAGCCGCCATGACCCGACTCGCCCCGCTTGCCCCCGCCGACATGACCCCAGAGCAACGCGCCGTGCACGACACCATCGTCGCCGGCCCGCGCGGGCAGGTGCGCGGCCCGCTCGCCGTGTGGCTGCACCGCCCCAAGCTGGCCGCGACCGCGCAGGCGCTGGGCCAGTATTGCCGCTATGACTCTTCGCTGCCGGCGCGCCTGTCGGAGCTGGCCATCCTGGTGATGGGGCAGTTCTGGGGCGCCGAGTTCGAATGGTGGGCGCACAAGCCGCTGGCACTGAAGGCCGGCATCAGCGCCGAGGTGGTCGAAGCCATCCGCACCGGCCAGGCGCCGCGGTGCGATCGCGAGGACGAGGCCGTGGTGATCGCGGTGATGCACAGCCTGACGCGCGAGCGCAGGATCCCTGCGGCGCTCTACCAGCAGGCCGTGGACGTGCTGGGCCAGGACAACGTGATCGACCTGGTCGGGCTGGCCGGCTACTACACGCTGATTTCCATGACGATCAACGCCTTCGAGGTGATGCCGCCCGAAGGCACGGCGCCGGAACTCGGCGACGCCCGTGGCGGCTGAATAGACATCCCCGCGCCATCCCTGGCACCGCCTCTCCAATGAACACGCAAGCACGCAAGGAAGCACAGATCATGTCGAAGAGACTGCAGGGCAAGGTCGTCATCGTCACCGGCGCAGGATGCGTCGGCCCCGGATGGGGCAACGGGCGCGCCGTCGCGGTGCGCTTCGCCGAAGAGGGCGCCAGGGTATTCGCCGTGGACAAGAGCGCGGCGGCCATGGAAGAAACGCTGGAGCGCGTGCGCGCCGTGCAGGGCGAGGTCGAGCCCCATACCTGCGACATGACCAGCGCCGCCGGGGTGCAGGCCATGGTCGAGGCCTGCGTGGCCCGTTTCGGACGCGTGGACATCCTCGTCAACAACGTGGGCGGCTCCGCCCGCGGCGGCCCGGTGGATCTCAGCGAGGAAAGCTGGGATGCGCAGATCGATTTCAACCTGAAGAGCGTCTTCCTGGCCTGCAAGCAGGTGCTGCCGCTGATGGTGGCGCAGGGCGGCGGCGCCATCGTCAATACCGCCTCCACCTCGGGCATCCGCTGGACCGGCGCGGCCCAGGTCGGCTATGCCTCGGCCAAGGCCGCGGTGATCCAGTTCTCGCGCGTGGTGGCGGTGGAGTACGCCAGGCAGAATGTCCGCGTCAACACCGTCATCCCCGGGCAGATGCATACGCCCATGGTGGAAGCACGCCTGGCCGGCCAGCGCGCCGGCGGCGACGTGGACGCCCTGCTTGCGCAGCGCGTGGCGCGCATCCCGCTGGGCTTCATGGGCGACGGGCGCGATACGGCCAACGCCGCGCTGTTCCTGGCCTCGGACGAGGCGCGCTTCGTCACGGGCGCGGAGCTCGTGGTGGACGGCGGCATGAGCGTGCGCTGCGACTGAGCGGACGAACCCGACAAGAAAACCAGGAGACAAACCACAGATGGCATCGCGCAATCGTCCTTGCCCCACCCGCCGCACCGTGCTCAACGCCCTGCTGGGCGCAGCCGTGGCCGCCGGCATGCTTTCGGGGGCCACGCAGGCCAGCGCCGCGGGCTACCCGGACAAGCCCGTGCGCATGGTGGTCGCCTTCTCGCCTGGCGGCCCCACCGACATCATCGCGCGCGTGATCGCGCGCAAGCTGGGCGAGCGCCTCGGCCAGCAGGTGCTGGTTGACAATCGCCCCGGGGCCGGCGGCAATATCGCCTCGGAGCAGGTCGCGAAGGCGCCGGCGGACGGCTACACGCTGCTCTACAACAGCTCCTCCATCGCCATTTCGCCAGCGCTGTTCCACAAGCCTGGCCTGAACCCGGCGGAGATCTTCACGCCGGTGGCCTATGTCGCCACGGTGCCGCTGGTGGTGATCGTCAATGCCGCCACGCCGGTCAAGACACCGCAGGACTTCCTCAAGCTGCTCAAGGCCCAGCCGGGCAAGCTCAACTTCGGTTCGTCCGGCAACGGCACCATCGACCACCTGACCAGCGTGCTGTTCGCCGCGAAGACCGGCACCACGTTCAACCATATCCCATACAAGGGCAACGCCGCTGCGCTGCCCGACCTGCTCTCGGGCCGGCTCGATTTCATGATGTCCGGCAGCCTGAACGCCGTCATGCCCTTCATCAAGGACGGCAAGCTGCGCGCGATTGCCGCCACCACCAGCCGCCGCGTGTCGATCCTGCCCGACACGCCCACACTGGCGGAGACCATCACGCCCGGCTTCGACTCGGGCACATGGCAGGGCATCGTGGCGCCGGCCGGCCTGCCCGCGGCCATCGCCGCGCGGCTGAACCGCGAAGTCGCGGCGGTGCTGGCCGACCCCGAGACCATTGCCGCCCTGCATGCCCAGGGCGCCGAGCCCATCGGCGGCAGCGCCGCCAGATACGGCGAACTGATCAAGACCGAGTACGCACGATGGACGCGCGTGGTCAAGGAAACCGGCGCGAGCTCGGACTAGGCGTCCGGACCAAGCGCCCGGACCAGGCACAGCCCGGCCCCGCCCGTCTCCGATCAATTCGCAGCCAGGAGAACAAGACCCATCATGACCCAGCCTGACGCCGGTGCCGCCACGCGCGGCACCTGGGATTGCCACACCCATATCTTTGGCCCCTACGATGCGCATCCGCTGCCGTCGGACGCCATCTACAGCCCGCCCGCGGCACCCTTCGCCGAGCTGCGCGCGCTGCACGCGGCGCTCGGCATCGTCCACGGCGTGCTGGTGCAGGGCGCCTGCTACGGCGACGATCACAGCGCCCTGCTGGCGGCGCTGGATGCCAGCGCCGGCACCTACCGCGGCGTGGCGCTGATCGATCCCGAGATCGACGAGGCGCGCCTGGCGGACATGCATGCGCGCGGCGTGCGCGGCATCCGGCTTGGCCTGATGTCGCACCTGGGCGGCGCCATCGATCCGGGCCGCATGCGGGCCATGCTCGATCGCATCCGTCCCTATGGCTGGCATGCGCTGCTGCACGGCCAGCTGACGGACGTGACCGGAGCGCTGGAGACACTCGAGGCGCACGGCGTCAAGCTGGTCGTGGACCACATGGCGCGCGTCGAGGCGGCGCGCGGCGTGGACTACGCGGAATTCACCGCGCTGGAGCGGCTGCTGGCGCTGCCCAATGTGTGGATCAAGCTGTCGGGCCCGGACCGCATCACCAGCGGCACGGCGCCCTTCGCCGCCGCCGTGCCGGTGGCCCGCCGCCTGCTGGAGATCGCACCCGCGCGCGCCATCTGGGGCAGCGACTGGCCCCATCCCAATATCGCCTACGCGCGCCCGGACGAAGCGCAGCTGCTGGCGTGGATCCACGCCGTCTGTGGCGGCGCGGCCGGCGCCGATGCCGTGCTGGTCCGCAACCCTGCCCGCCTGTACGCCTGACCCCACCCGGAGATCCCATGACCAGCCTTGCCCCCGCTCCAATGCCGCTGATCCGCTACCCGGACCCCGCCGTGCAGGTGCTCAGCCCCGCCTTCGAGAAATACCGGCTGGTGCTGGCCGCGGTGGAGCGCATCGCCGGCGGCAGCCGCTGGGCCGAAGGCCCGGTATGGTTCGGCGACGGCCGCTACCTGCTGTGGAGCGACATCCCCGGCAACCGCATCCTCAAATGGGAGGAAGCCACCGGCGCCATCAGCGAGTTCCGCGCCCCTTCCGGCCACGCCAACGGCAACACGCGCGATCGCCAGGGCCGGCTGGTGAGCTGCGAGCATGGCGGCAGGCGCGTCACGCGCACCGAGTACGACGGCAGCATCACCGTGCTGATGGACCGCTTCGAGGGCAAGCGCCTGAACTCGCCGAACGACGTGGTGGTGAAGTCCGACGGCTCGATCTGGTTCACCGACCCGCCCTTCGGCATCGCCGGCTACTACCAGGGCGAACAGGCCGAAGCCGAGCTGCCCGAGCGGCTGTACCGGCTCGACCCCGTGACCGGCGCCGCCAGCGTGGTGGCCGACGACATCAGCGGCCCCAATGGCCTGGCCTTCTCCCCGGATGAACGCATCCTGTACGTGATCGAATCGCGCGCCCGCCCGCGCCGTATCCGCGCGTTCGACGTGGAGGCCGGCGGCGCCCGGCTCGGCGCCAGCCGGGTGCTGGTGGACGCCGGGCCCGGCACGCCGGACGGCTTCCGCGTGGATGTGGACGGCAACCTCTGGTGCGGCTGGGGCATGGGCACGCCGGAGCTCGATGGCGTGCGCGTGTTCTCGCCGCAAGGCGAGCCGATCGGCCATATCGCGCTGCCCGAGCGCTGCGCCAACCTCTGCTTTGGCGGGCGCCAGCGCAACCGGCTCTTCATGGCGTCGTGCACCTCGATCTACGCGCTTTACGTAAATACGCAAGGCGCGGCGGGCGGGTAAGCGCCTGGTGCGCCCACACCCCGGCTAGCGCCACGCATGCGAACGACAGGACAGGAGACCTAGATGCAACCACGCACCACACGCCGCGCGCTCGGCACCGCACTGCTGGCGAGCCTGCTCGCGCCGCTGCTGGCCTTGCCCGGCACCGCGCAGGCCGCACCCATCACCCGCCTGGTGGTGGCCTTCCCCGCGGGCGGCCCGGCCGACTCCCTGGCGCGCGTGATCTCGCGCCAGCTGGAGACCGAACTGAAGCAGACCGTGGTCATCGACAACCGGCCGGGCGCCAACGGCGCCATCGCCGCCGGCTTTGTCGCCAAGTCGCCGCCGGACGGCTCCGTGCTGTTCCTCACCAGCGCCGGCGCCATCGTCATCAACCCGGCCCTGTACGCAAACCTGCCCTACAACCCGCAGAAGGACCTGGCGCCGATCTCGATGGTGGTCAACACGCCCGAGGTGCTGGTGGTCAAGCCCGATGCCAGCGCCGCCACCGCCGCCGCCTTCGTCAAGCAGTCGCAGCAGGCCGCCAAGCCGCCCAGCCTCGCCTCCACCGGCGTCGGCAGCATGCCGCACATGGCGATCGAGCTGTTCAAGGCGGCCACCAGCGTCAACTTCCTGCACGTGGCCTATAAAGGCGCCGCCCCGGCCATCACCGACACCCTCGGCGGCCAGGTGGATGCCTTCTTCGGCGACGCCTCCGGCCTGATGCCCTTCATCACCAGCAAGCGTCTCAGGCCCATCGGCGTGGCCGCGCCCCGGCGCCTGCCTTTCCTGCCCGAAGTGCCCACGCTGGCCGAGCTCGGCATCGCCAATGTCGAGGCCAGCAACTGGTACGGCATGATGGCGCCGGCCGGCACGCCGCCTGCCGTGGTCAACCGCATCAATGAAGCGCTGCGCCACACGCTGGCCGCGCCGGAGGTCCGCAAGAGCCTGGACCAGCTAGGCCTGGTGCCGGCGCCGGGCAGCGCGGCGGAATTCGCCGCCATCATCCGCGCGGACGCCGCCAAATGGGCCCGCGTCATCAAAGACCGCAATATCCACGGAGAATAAGCCGATGCAGCCCGATGCCCAGTCGCTGTCGCCCTCCGCCACCCCGCTGCCCGGCCGCCTCAACCTGTTCTGGTCGCCGCGCTCGCCTTTCGTGCGCCGCGTCATGGTGGCCGCGCACGAACTCGGGCTGGCACAGGCCATCCACCGCATCGATGCCGTGGTGTCCATGACCACCTGCCACGCCGGGCTGATGCGCATCAACCCGCTCAGCAAGATCCCCACGCTGGTGACCGAAGACGGCGCCGCCCTGTTCGACACGGTGCTGATCTGCGAGTACCTCGACAGCGTGGCCTGCGTGCCCTCGCTGTTTCCCCCGGCGGGCGAGGCGCGCCTGCAGGCCATGCGCTGGCACGCGCTCGGCCACGGCCTCACCGACCTGCTGGTGCTGTGGCGCAATGAGCGCAACCGCCCGGCGGCGCAGCAGTCGGGCGACACCATGCGCGCCTGGGATGCCAAGCTGCGCGCCACGCTCGCCACGTTGCAGGCCGAGGCGGCGGCCCTGCAAGCCGCGCCGCTGTCCATCGGCCAGATCGCCGTGGCGTGCGCGCTGGGATACCTGGATTTCCGCTTCGCCGAGATGGCATGGCGTGCCGGCGTGCCCGCGCTCGGCGCGTGGTTCGACGCTTTCAGCCGGCGCGAGTCGATGCAGGCGACGCTGCCGTCGCAGGGGTAGCGCGGGCGCGGGTCCGGGGCAAGGTCAGTGCGCCGCGCAGAGCGCGCCGGCGGCAACCATGCCCGCCACCTCATCCGCACCGAATGCCAGCTCTTCCAGGATCTCGCGATTGTGTTCCCCGAGCGACGGCGCACGCGTGTGCGGCAACGCATTCTCGACGGCACTGTTGATCGGGAATCCCGGCATCCGTATCTCGCCATGCGCGCCGCCTTCCATGCTGGCGATCATGCGGTTGGCCAGCACTTGCGGGTGGCGGGTGGCATCCTCGTAGCTGGCGACTTTCGCGCACAGGATGTCGGCGTCCTTCAGGACCCGCAGCCAGTGCGCGGCGGCGCGGGTGCGGAACACCGCGCCCAGCTCCGCCTTCATGGCGGCGCGGTGCTCGACCCGCCGGGCCGACGAGGAGAAGCGCGGCTCCTGTGCGATGTGCGCGAGCCCCAGCACCCCGCACAGGGTGGGCCAGCGGCTGCCGTTGTAGGCGGCCACCATGATCCAGCCGTCGGCGCACTGGAACGCCTCGTTGGGCGCGGAGTACGGCGCGGCGCTGCCGATGCGCTCGGGCAGGACGCCGTCGGCCAGGTAACTGGTCAGCGAGGCCTGCTGCAGGGCCAGCGCGGCGTTCAGCAGGTTGACGTCCAGGTGCCCGCCCTGCCCGTCGCGCTCGCGGGCGTTGAGCTTGGCCAGCACGCCCACGCAAGCGACATAGCCCGTCATCATGTCCACCACCGGCGCCTGCACCTTGCACGGCTCGGCCCCGGGCACGCCGACCAGGCTCATCAGCCCGGAATCCGCCTGCAGGATGCCGTCGACGCCCGCCTCGTGCGCGTACGGGCCGCCCTGGCCGTAGGCCGATACGGAGCAGTAGACCAGTCGCGGATTGTCCGCGGCCACCTGCTCGTAGGCCAGCCCCAGCCTTGCCATCACGCCCGGGCGCATGCTCTCGATCACCACGTCGGCCCGGGCCACCAGCCGCCTGGCCACGGCCAGGCCCTCCGCTGTCTTCAGGTCCAGGCAGATGCCCCGCTTGTTGCGGTTGAAGCCGTGATACAGGGCGCTGTCCTCGCCGATCCAGCCCGGGCCGAGCTGGCGGCCGAGGTCGCCGTCCGGGCCTTCGACCTTGGTGACGCTCGCGCCCATGTCGGCCAGCAGCATCGCGCACAGCGGCCCCGCCGCGATCTGCGCGAACTCGACCACCTTCAACCCCTCCAGTGCCTTACGCAGCATGATGCTCTCCCTGCCTACAGTTCGACCTTCAGGCCCGTGGCTTTGACCAGGTTGGCCCAGCGCGTGGCGTCCCTGGCCAGGATGGCCTTGAGCTCGTCCGGCGTCGACGACGTCGGCTCGAAGCCCTGCTTCGCAAGGGAGCCGTCCGCCCGCAGGCTCTTGACGGTCTGCACCAGCGCCGCGCTGAGCTTGTCGACATTGGCGCGCGGCATGCCGGCCGGTGCCAGCATGCAGTACCAGAGCGCGGCATCGTAGTTCTTCAGCCCCGCTTCCTCGAAGGTCGGCAGGTCCGGCAGGCCGGGCGCGCGCTGCTTGCCGGCGATGCCGAGCGGGCGCAGCTTCTTTGCCTGGATGAAGGTCAGCACCGAGGCCATGGTGGCGAACGAGGTAGGCACCTGCCCGGCGACCACGTCGCTGATCGCCGGCGACGTGCCCTTGTACGGCGCGTGCAGCAGATCGGTCTTGGTCAGGAAAGTGAACAGCTCGCCGGCCAGGTGCTGGGGCGTGCCGACGCCCGGCGTGCTGTAGGAGAGCTTGCCCGGGTGTGTCCTGGCGTATTGCAGGAACTCCTGCAGCGTCTTGTACGGCTCGTTCGGATTGACCACCAGAAGGATGGGTACCGAGGCGATCATGCCGACCGGCGCGAAGTCGCGCTCCACGTTGAACGGCGTCTTGTTGCCGATGGCCGGGTTGATGGTGATCTGGTTCGAGGCAAGCACCAGCGTGTGGCCATCGGTGGCGCGCGCCGCCAGCTCGGTGCCGAGGTTGCCCCCCGCGCCGGGGCGATTGTCCACGATCACCTGCTGGCCGAGGAGCTTCGACATGCCCGGCGCGATCGCGCGCGCCAGGATATCGTTGCCGCCGCCGGGCGCGAATGGCACGATCAGGCGGATGGTCTGCGAGGGGAACCTGGCGGCGTCCGCCGCGGCCGCGGCGCCGGCCATGCCGGCAAGGCCGGCCAGCGACAGCATCGCGGTGGCGATGCGCTTGGACAGGGTTGGGTGGTACATGGTGTGGTCTCCTGGCTTGTCTTCGTCTTGGGTGATTGAAACGCAGCGGGACTTCGGGATTCAGCGGCCGGCGTAGCGCGGATCCCGCTTCTCGGCAAACGCCTGACGGCCCTCCACGCGGTCCTGCGTGTCCCGCAGCGCGCCCCAGTAAAGCTCGGTGAGCTGCTGCGCGTCGGTATCGCTGAGGTGCGCCGTCTGGCGCGCCAGGCGCTTGATGGCCTGTAGCGCAAGCGGGCCGTTGCGGGCAATGCGCCTGGCGATCTCCATCGCGCCGGGGATCAGCGCGTCCGGCGCGAACACGTCGGAAACCAGCCCCATGCCGAGCGCCTGCTGCGCGTCGATATGGCTTGCCGTCAGCGCCATCTTCATGGCATGCGCGCCCGGCACGGCCCGCAGCAGCCTGTGCAGGCCCGATACCGCGGGAATCGAGGCCACCGCCGCCTCGGGCAGGCCGAAGCGTGCCGTGCTCGATGCCACGCGGATATCGCATTGCAGCGCCAGCTCCAGCCCGCCGCCCAGGCAGTAGCCGTTCACGGCGGCAATCACCGGCTTCCAGAGATCCAGGCCCGCGAGGTCCATCAGGCGGATATAGAGGCCGCGCTCGGCGGCCGTGCCGGTTTCACGGAACATGGCTTCCGGGTAGCTGGCGGCAGACACGGCCGTGCCCTTGAGGTCCGCGCCCGCGCAGAAGGCCTTGCCGCCCTCGCCGGTCACGATGCACACGCGCAGGTCGTCGCGGTCGCGAAAATCGGCAAGGTGCCCGCGCAACGCCTTCAGCGTGGCGAGATCGAGCGTGTTCAGCGCCTGCGGCCTGGCAATGGTGAGGATGGCAACGTTGCCGTCGACCTGTAGGTTCGCGCTCATGGCTTGACTCCTCTCAGACGCTGGGGCTGGCCAGGCTGCGGCCGCCGCAGACATAAAGCAACTGGCCGGTGATATACGAGGCAGCCGGCGAGAGGAAGAACTCCACCGCATGGGCAATATCCTCCGGCGTGCCGATGCGCTGCACCGGCACCGATGCCTGCAGGCGCGCCTGCACTTCGGGCTTGAACTCGCGGAACAGCGGCGTGTCCACGATGCCCGGCGCGATGGCATTGACCGTGATCCCTTCTCGCGCGAACTCCAGCGCCAGGCTGCGCGTCAGGCTGACCACGCCGCCCTTGGCCGCCGAGTAGTTGGCCTGGCCGAAGCCGCCCAGCCAGGCGCGCGAAGAGATATTCACGACGCGCCCGAAGCCGCGCTCCACCATGCCCGGCAGCACCGCCTGGCACGCCAGGAACTGCGAGCGCAGGTTGGTCGAGATGACGAGGTCCCAGTCCTCCTCGGTCATCTTGAGGAAGCGCTTGTCGCGCACGGCACCGGCGTTGTTGACCAGATAGTCGATGCGGCCCGCCCACTCCGCGGCGTGCGCCACCGCGCCGGCGACTTCCTTGCCGTTGGTGAGGTCGACCACCACGCCGTGGGCCTTGTGCCCCGCTTCCTGGATCGACTTCACCGCGCCGGCCAGCGCCTGCGCGTCGCGGTCGAGGATCACCACCGCCACGCCCTGCCGGGCCAGCCGGCTGGCGATGCCGAAGCCGATGCCCCGCGCCGCGCCCGTCACCACCGCCACGTGGCCTTGTTCCAATTGGTCGCTCATTTCAGACTCCCAGCAAGTGAACCGAAGACGCCGCGTGATCCACGCCGGCAATGCCGCCGCCCGTGCACTGCGCCAGCCCGATCACGGGCATGCCCGCCTGGCGAGCCCCGGCCCTGCCCTGCAGTTGCCAGGTCAGCTCCACCATCTGCGCCACGCCGGTGGCGCCGAGCGGGTGCCCCTTGGCCAGCAGGCCGCCACTGGGGTTGACCGGCACCCTGCCGCCCAGCCGCGTGGCGCCAGAACGCAGCAGGTCCACCGCGTGGCCCGGCCGGGCCAGGCCCAGCGCCTCGTAATAGATCAGCTCGGCGATGGTGAACGCATCGTGCAGCTCGACCACGCCCACATCTTCCGGCGCGACGCCGGCCGCCTCATACGCCAGCCGGGCGGCGCGCGCGGTGATCTCGGCGTCGAGAATGTCGTCGTGTGCCTCCTCGCGCATGCCGGACTGCACGATCGAAGCAAGCACCTTCACGGGCTTGTTGCCGGCCGGCACATCGGTGCCCAGCACCAGGGCCGCCGCGCCGTCCACCTGCGAGGGGCAGCACTGCAGCAAGGTCAGCGGATCCGCCACCATGCGCGATGCCAGCACGGCTTCGATCGTGGTCTCGCTGCGCTGCTGGGCATATTCGTTCAGCGTGCCGTGGTGGCGGTTCTTGACGGCGATGGCGGCGAGGTCTTCGCGGGCGGCATCGCGTTCGTGCAGGAAGCGCGTGGCGCGCATGGCATAGACCGCCGGCAGGACCATCCCGGCCTTGGCATACAGATTGGTCTTTTCATCGTTGAGCTGCATCGGAATCGTGCCGCCGCCCAGCTGCGTGAGCTGCTCGATGCCGAACACCAGTACCTTGCGGTACTGCCCGGCCAGCAGGGCATGGCGCGCCAGGTGCACGGCGGTGGCACCGCTGGCGCAGGCGTTCTCGACGTTGTAGACCGGGATGCCGCTGAAACCGAGATCACGGGCGATCACCTGGCCGAGGATCATGCCGCCGAACACGTTGGCGCAATAGATGGCCTCGATCTCCCGCACCGCAGCACCGGCATCGTCGAGCGCCGCCAGGATGGCGCGGTGCGCCAGTTCCGGTGCCATGGTGTCCTGGTGCCGTCCGAACGCCGTCATGGCGACGCCGGCGATGTAGATATTGCTCATGCTGCTTCTCCTTGCGCGCGGGCACTGAAGACATAACCAAGCGCCTGGTCCGGCTCGGCGCGGCAAAGCGCGCCGATCGACGGCGGCAGCGCACCATTGACCCGTCCGAAGATGCGCACCGGCTGGTCGCGCATATCGACATAGCCCACCGCATACGGCGCCTGCCCGCTCTTGGGGTTGGGATGGATCACCGTGAAGCTGTACAGCGTGCCGAACAGGCCGACGTCCACGTCGTCATGGCCGGCCGCGAGCACGGCGGCGGGCGCGAACGCCGGGAAAACCAGCTCGCCGGTTGCGCGTTCGCGCGATGCGAGCAGAGATGCCCCGGATTGGCTCCACAAGCGTTGATGGATTGCTTCCATTTGCAGTTCCTCTGGTATGCCCTGGCGCGATGCGCTGGCCGGGCCGTTGGATGACGAGTTCATGATGGTTCATGGCAATGCCGCCGACAAACGAGATTTCTGGCCGTCTCGCTTGAGTTTTTATCAAGCGAGCGGCACCATGGGCGCATCGGTCCGCGCCCCGGTTGACAAAGCGCGCCGCACTCCTTACAACCATCGTCATGGACCGACTGCCACCCCTCAACGCCATCCGCGCCTTCGAAGCCACGGCCCGCCATCTGAGCATGACGCAAGCCGCCAGCGAGCTGAGCGTGACCCCCGGCGCCGTCAGCCGGCAGATCCGCACGCTGGAGAGCTTTCTCGGCATGCCGCTGCTCTACCGCGGGCATCGCGAGATCACGCTCACGCGCGAAGGCGCGGAGTACTTCAAGGCCATGAGCAAGGTGGTGGAGCAGATCCGCGACGCCACCCGGCGCGTGCGCGGCACCAGCGAGCGCAAGCAGCTCAAGGTGCGCGCCTACACCACCTTCGCCATGCGCTGGCTGATCCCGCGCCTGTCGAGCTTTCACGGCAAGCACCCGAAGATCGAGGTCTTGCTGACGGCCTCGCTGGAGCCCGTGGACTTCCGCAAGGAAGACCTGGACTTCGCCATCCGCCTTGGCGACGGACGCTGGCCGGACGTCGACTGCGAGCGGCTGGTGGCCAATATCCTGGTGCCGGTCTGCAGCCCCGCGCTGCTGGAGAAGTCCGCCAGCAAGCTCAAGAAGCCGGCGGACCTGGCTGCGTTCGTGCTGCTGCACTCCATCGCCCGCCCCGACGACTGGCAGGTCTGGCTGCAGAAGGCGCGCGCCGCGGGCAAGGTAGACGCGCATTCCGGCCTCACCTACCAGAGTTCGGCCATGGCCTATTCCGCCGCGCTCGAAGGCCACGGCGTGGCCATCGCCCAGCAGTTCCTGGTGGAAGACGACCTGGCGGCCGGCAAGCTGGTCAGGCCCTTCGCGCAGTCGGTGGACATGGGCGACTACACCTACTACCTGCTCCAGCCGGCCCACCGCAAGCAGAGCGCGCACGCCAGGGCGTTCCGCAACTGGCTGCTCGCCGCCTTTGCCGGCGGCGAGGCGTAGCTTTCCTTCCCGGCCACGATCCCGGCGGCGATCCCGACCGCGGACTCAGCCGCGCACGTCGTCGTGGTCGGTGGACATGGCCACCTCTTCCCACTGCGCCAGTTCCGCTTCGACCGACTGGTTGATCTCGCGGATCTTGGCCACCGTATCGGAGCCCAGCGGCAGGCGCAGCGGCGGCTCGGCGCTGTCGGCCAGCTGCAGGATCGCCGTGGACAGCTTGCGCGGATCGCCGGGTTGCTTGTGGTTGGCCGCGGCCATCATGGTGCGCATGGCGCCCACCGTCTGCTCGTAGGCGTCGATCCGGCTGGCCGTCGGCACCATCGAGCTGGACTCCAGGAAATCCGTGCGGAAGAACCCGGGCTCGACCACGGTAGCGTGGATGCCGAGCGGGGCCAGCTCGACGCGCAGCGCTTCCGTGATGCCCTCCAGCGCGAACTTGGTGGCGCCGTACACGCCCCAGCCCGGGTACGCGACATAGCCCCCGATCGACGAGATATTGATCACGTGGCCGCTGGACTGCGCGCGCATCGTGGGCAATACCGCACGCGTGACGCTCAGCACGCCGAACACGTTGGTGTCGAACTGCCGGCGCACTTCCGCGTCGCTGGCCTCCTCCACCGCGCCGAGCAGGCCATAGCCGGCGTTGTTCACCAGCACATCGATACGCCCGAAGCGCGCCACGGCCTGCTTCGCGACGTCGATCGCATCGGCCTCGCTGGTGACATCGAGCCTGGCGGCCAGCAGGTTGGGATGCTCGCCCAGCGCGGCGATGATGGCTTCGGGATTGCGCGCGGTGGCGACAACGCGGTCGCCGCGGTCCAGTGCATCCTGCGCGATCAGCACGCCGAAACCGCGCGACGCGCCGGTGATGAACCACACCTTGGCGGTGGCCGGGATAGTCTGAATTGCCTGGGTGGTCTGGGTAGCCTGGGCGGTCTGGGTGATGGACTGGGACATGATCGATCTCCTTGAGGTTGGAATCCGCCGTGGCGCTGCGTTGCTGGCTCACTGCGGCTTGGGAGTCTTCATGGTAGGACGCACCCCATTCACAAACTAGATGGAATCCTTTTGTTTTATTCACAACCAATCGTTACCAATAACGAAGGACGGCAAGGCATCTCCTGTGGGTTCCGCAGCCCGTCGCGCATGCGTATGCTTGCGCCCGCCAGCACCAGGGTGATGAATGGCGATTCTGTTGACGCCGGGAGTTGCCAATCAGCTGTGGCACCGCCACGCCTGCACGCTCCGGTGCAAGGCACGACGCCCGTCGCATTCTGGTTCAAACCCTGTCGCATTCCGGTTTGGCGTGGCTAACGCCGGCCAATACAGTGAAGGCGTTCATTCAAAGGGGAACGCCATGGCGTCAAGCATGCGAATACGCTACCGGGCTTCGGCCTGTCTCATCGCTGTCCTGTCCTGCGGCACGGCCTGCGCGCAAGTCTGGCCGTCGAAGCCGGTCACGCTCGTCGTGCCGTTTCCGGCCGGCGGCGGCACCGATCTCGTGGTGCGCTCTGTGCAGCAGAAACTGCAGGCCGAACTCGGGCAGCCGGTGGTTGTCGACAACCGCAGCGGGGCCGGCGGCACGATCGGCTCCACCTTCGTCGCGCGCGCCGCGCCGGACGGCTATGTGATCGGCGTTGCCACCACCAGCACGCATGCGGTGAGCGTCAGCGTCTACCCCAGGCTGCCCTACCAGCCGGCCAGCGATTTTGCGTATGCGGGCTTTATCGGCACCTCGCCCTATGTGCTGGCGGTCAACCGCGCGCTGCAGGCGGGCAGCACCAGAGACCTGATCGAGAAGCTGCGCCACGACAAGGGCCAGAACAGCTTCGCCTCGGTCGGCGTCGGCACGGTCTCGCACCTGATCGGCGAGCAGTTCCGCAAGCTCGCCAATGTGCCCATGACGCACGTCCCCTATCGGGGCGCGGCGCCGGCCTATACCGACCTGATGGGTGGACAGGTGCAGATCATGTTCGACAACCCTGTGGGGCTTGCGCCGTATATCAAGGCGCACAAGCTGACCGCGCTTGCCACCACCGCGCCCACGCCGTTGCTCGGCAACGTGCCCACCTTTGCCAGCCAGGGCATCCCGGACTTCTCGCAACAACTCTGGTACGGGCTGGCCTTCCCCAAAGGCACGCCCGCCGCGATCGTCGAGCGCCTGAACCGCGCGCTGAACAAGGTGCTCAACGACAAGGATGTCGTGAAGGACCTCGCGGAGAAAGGCGTCACGGCCCGCCCCGGCACGCCCGCGGAGATGCAGGCAGCGGTGGTGCACGACATTCCGTACTGGGGCGCCATCGCCAAATCCGTGGGAGCGACCATTGAATAAGACAGCCTGGATCCCCGCACCCGCACCGGGCGAAGTCGCCATGATCAACGTGTTCGTCGGCGGCGATAGTGGCGATGGCGTCAGCGCCGGCGGCGGCAACCCCGTGCCCCTGGTGGCCGACGCCCGCGGCATGACTTCGGCGGCGATGCAGTCGGTCGCGGCGGCATACGGCCACGAGTCCGCCTTCGTCCTGCCGGCCACCGCGCCGGGCTTCGACCTGCGGCTGCGCTTCTTCGTGCCGCAGCACGAGATGGAAATGTGCGGCCACGCGACGGTCGGCTCGCTGTGGGCCTTGCGCCAATGGCAGCAGTGGACGGCCCCGACCGCGCGCATCGAAACGCTCAGCGGCGCCGTCGATGCGCGGTGGGACGACGCCGGGCAACGCGTATGGATCTCGCAGCCGCCCGTGCAGACGCGCGTGCTGACCGTGCAGGAACGCCACCGGGTCGCGGCGGTCCTCGGGCTTGCTACCGAAGCGGCCGGCTACGCCATGACCAACGCATCGACCAGCCGGGTCAAGACCCTCATTGCGCTACCGGACCTGGACACGCTGCATGCCCTGCGCCCCGATTTCGCGGCAATGGAGTCGTTGTGCGCAGCGATCGGCTCCACGGGGCTCTATCCGTACGTCCTCACCTCCCTGCCGCAGACCACCGGCGGCTACGCCGTGGCACACGCCCGCCAGTTCCCGAAGTCTTCCGGCTATCCGGAAGACGCGGCCACCGGCATCGCCGCCGCCGCGCTGTGGGGACATCTGGTGGCGTCCGGCGCGCTCGGCGCCGCGGGCGGCGAACCACCCGCCGTGTCCGTGCGCCAGGGCGAAAGCATGGGCCGGCCGTCGGAAATCCTGGTCGCGCCGCGCGCGTCGGAGACAGGCGCGCCGCAGGGGTGCTGGCTCAGCGGAAACGTGGCATGGGCAAGCGCATGACAACACTGACGCCGGAAGCACGACTAGCCGCTGCGGGCCATGTACTGCCGCCGGCGCCGCAGCCGCGCGGTGCCTATGCGCCATTCAACGTAGCCGGAGACTGGATCGGGATCAGCGGACAGACCTCAAGGCGCGACGGCGTGGCCATGGCCGGCATGTGCCGGGCAGACGCCGATGTGGAGCCGGCAAGACAAGCGGCGCAAGTCGCCATGCTGAACGCGCTGGCCGCGCTGAGGGCCGCGTGTGGCGGAGGGCTGGAGCGCGTGGTCCAGGTCACGCGCCTGCGCGGATTCATCCGCAGCGGCACGGACTTCACGCGGCACACCGCCGTGCTGGACGCGGCATCGGATGTCCTCAGCCATGCCTTCCCCGAGCACGCCCTGCCCGCGCGCACGGCGGTAGGCGTGGCGAGCCTGCCCGACCAGGCCTGGATCGAGATCGAACTGGAGGCGCGCCTGTCGCCGGCAGCCAGTCATTCGCCATCGTCCGAGCCGCGCAGCAGCCGCGTCAGATGACCACTGCTGGCAAAGCCCAGCTGCTCGCTCACCCTGGCTAGCGGCCGGCCCTCCGCCAGCAGCGTGCGCGCATGCGCCGCCAGCACCCGCCGCCGCACGGCGACCGGGCTGGCGCCCAGTTCCAGCTGGCAGGCACGCTGCAGTTGCCGCATCGATACGCCCAGGCCCGCGGCCACCACTTCGATCGAAGGCAGCGCGGCGTCCCGCTCCAGCGCTGCCGTAAAGCGCCCCACCATCCGCAGCGCGACCGAGGCCGGCTCGGCCGGCACCGCCAGCGGCCTGCCTGCCATCAGCTGCGCCACGATCGCCCGCACCAGCAGCGCCGCGCTGGCCGGCGCGAGCATCGGCGACAGCAGCGCCTCCAGCATCGCGATGGTCGCCGCGTCCAGGTGCACCGCGCCGAAATGACTCAGCGCGCGCAGATGCTCGGGCGCCAGGTAGAGTTCGCCGTGCTGCTGCCGCCCGGCCTCGGCGACGGTCAGGTGCGTGGTTCCCGCCGGCAACAGCACGGCATCGCCGCGAACCAGCCGCGTGGACACCGCGCGCGCATCGTCCGGGCGGTCCGCGCGCGCCTCCCACATGCTCTTCAGCCGCCCCATGCGCGGCCACAGCAACATGCCGCAGTCATGGGTATGCCACTCGCGGCGGAAATCCGCCTGCCGGCTGTCATGCAGGGCAAAGCCATGCTCGGCGACCAGATGCAGCTTCGGGGAGAAATGGATGGGTGAGGCCATGGCGTAGAAGTCACCGCCGGGGATGGGCCGGGGCTCTGCCGGACATGATACGCCGGCCGGGACCGGGTGACCTGTTCGCCGCGCAATGCACCGCACTGGTGCTCGCAAGAAACGCGCCGTGCGCCAGGCATTTTCTCGCTTGCCGCGCTCACCCGGCCGTTGCGCGATAGACTCACTTCACGCGCGCCTGCCAGCGCACAGACGTATCTGTGCGGCGTCCCACAAATCGAAGCGACTCTTCCTTGTACGCTGCCATGTGCTGCGCATGGCGCGCCGCCGCGCAAGGATGCCGCGCGGACGCTCAATCCCGCGATGCGACCCCCGAACAGGAGCAGGGCATGTTGCGAAAGGTGATGGACCGGGCGAGACAGCTCCGGCGCAGTGAGCGGTTCAAGCATTCCGTGGCCACGCTGAGCCGCATATCCCTGCATGCGAAGCAACGGCTGAACCGTGGGGTGTTCGCCATCGACATCCACGAGAATTCCGGGTTCTTCTCCGTGCTGCAGATGGTCCTTTTCATCCTGATGTATTGCGAGGAGAAAGGGCTGGTTCCCTGCATCTCCGCGCGCGGCCGCATCTACGGCGATCCCGAAGGCAGGACAGACTGGTTCTCGACCTTCTTCGAATCCGTGCAGCGCCCGTCGCAAGCACCGTCGTCACGAAAGGTGCGGACCTCGATCGTCCACGACCTGGTTCAACTGGGATTCCGCGAGCGCTACGAGTCCAAGCTCGAACTCAAGAGTGCCAGCGCGCTGTTCTACGCGCACTACCGGCCCGCCGCGCATATCGTCGAAGAGGTCGATGCGCTCTGCGAGGCGCTCGGCATCGGCGGGTCGACACTCGGCGTGCATTACAGGGGCACCGACAAACGGCACGAGGCAGAGTCGATCTCCTGGGAAGCGTTCTGCAAGGTCGTCGAGTCAACCTTGTCGGAGAATCCCCGCCTGACCAGCATCTTCGTCTCCAGCGATGAAAGGGCGTTTCTCGACTTCTTCGTCGCCTGGCCGTTCGACAGGCCGGTCGGCGTGGCACCCTCGAGACTGCTCGCCAACGGCAGCATGCCGATCCATTTCGGTGGCTATTCGGGCCTGGAGATCGGCCGTGAAGCGCTGGTCTCCTGCCTGCTGCTGTCCAGGTGCGGCTTCCTGGTGAAAACGCCGTCTTACTTGTCTGCCTGGTCGAAGATCTTCAATCCGTCGCTGCCGGTGCGGCTCGCGTCGCCGCCCCGGGCGGATGCGTTCTGGTTTCCGGATAGTCAGCTGTGGGTTGAGAATGACCTGGCGCAAGCTGGCCAGGAGAAATGGGCGGCGGCGCCGGAAACACTGTCGCCACGCTAGGCGTAGCGAGCGGAGAAGGAAATGTGAGTGCAGAATGCGAGGCCTCCGCGTGAATATCGGCAATCATGAATCCGCACCGTCTCGACCTGGTCTCCCTTTCCCTGTTCAACCTGGTGGTCCGCTCCGGCAGCATCAGCAAGGGCGCGACGCTGGCCCACGTGGCGGTGGGCGCGGCCAGCAAGCGAATCTCCGACCTGGAGGCGGCGGTGGGCTCGAGCCTGCTGGAGCGACATTCGCGGGGCGTTTCCCTGACTGTCGCCGGGCAGGCGCTGTACCGCCACGCCCAACGCATTCTCGACGATGTCGACCTGCTGGTCGCCGACCTCTCCGACTACGCGTCGGGGATCGTCGGGGTGGTGCGCCTGTGGGTCAACACGTCGGCCGTCACCCAGTTCCTGCCCAGCGAGCTTGCCACTTTCGTGCAGGCAAATCCCGGCATACGGATCGAGCTCGAGGAGCAGAACAGTAGCGAGGTGGTGCAGGCGGTGCTGGACGGCCGGGCGGATATTGGCATCTTTGCCGATCGGACGCCCGCGCCGGGCCTGCACCAGGTGAAATACCGGGAAGACCGCCTGGGCCTGGTGGTGCCGCGCAGCCACGCGCTCGCGGGACGGCGCACGGTGAATTTTGAAGAAGCACTGGACTTCGACTTCGTCAGCCTGTCGGAGGGCACCTCCCTGGCCAAGCGCCTGCAGGCGGAGACCGAAGCGCTGGGACGCCGCCTGAAGCTGCGCATCCAGGTCCGCAGCTTCGATGCCATGTGCCAGATGGTGGCGGCCGGCATGGGCGTCGCCGTGCTGCCGTCCCATGCCGTTCACGCCCTTGTCCGGCCGCTGAACCTGCGCCAGATCCCGCTCAAGGACACCTGGGCCCGGCGCCAGCTTCTCATCGGCCTGCGCGATCCGAACGCCCTCCCGCGCCATGTGCGCACGCTCGTCGATCATCTCTGCGAGGCGCCCGCGGCCTAGCCTGCGCCTGGCGCGGGACCGGGCCAGCCAGCCCCTTCCAGCTTTCGCGTTTCGGGAAAGCTGCGTTCTCGCCTTCGTTCTTCTCCGGCTGAGTGCGGTCATCCAGAATGCCGCCATGCGTCACCAAGAGCGCCAACCACTCAGCAATTGCCAGACTCTCTGCGTCGCCGGTGCGACCGCGGGCAAGAGCAGCAAGCAAAGGAGACCAAGATGACCCAGGCTCAATCCCTGCCCATTGGCGCGCGCCCGCTGGCGCCGCCTGACGAATCGCGCACCGTGCGCAAGGTGGCATGGCGAATCATGCCCCTGATCATGGTGTGCTACCTGTTCGCGTTCTTCGATCGCATCAACATCAGCTTTGCCAAGTTCGCCCTGCAGAGCGACCTCGGCCTGAGCGACACGGCGTACGGCCTGGGTGCGGGCCTCTTCGTCGTGGGCTATGTGCTGTTCGAGGTGCCTAGCAACCTCATGCTCTACAAGGTCGGGGCGCGGCGCTGGATTGCCCGCATCATGGTGTCATGGGGCATCGCCACCGCCCTGATGGCCTTTGTCCAGACCGAATGGCAGTTCTACTCCCTGCGCTTCCTGATCGGCGCCATGGAAGCCGGGTTCGCGCCCGGCGTGCTGTTCTACCTGACCCTGTGGTTTCCGCTCGCTTATCGCGGCCGCATCACTTCCATGCTGTTCCTGGCCTCGGCCTTTGCCGGCCTGGTCGGCGCGCCTGCCGCGGGCCTCGTCCTGTCGCACATGGAGGGCTTCCTGTCGATGCGAGGCTGGCACTGGCTGTTCCTCGTGGGGGGCGTGCCCTGCGTGGTGCTCGGCTACCTTGTCTTCAGGCTGTTGAATGACCGCATCCAGGATGCCGCCTGGCTCACGCCGGACGAACAGGCCCTGCTCTCGAGCCGCATCGCGGAGCAGAACAAAGGCGTTGGTGGCCACTCCCTGCTCGACGCGCTGAAGGCGCCCGGCTTCCTGACCCTGGGCCTGGCCTACTTCCTCATCCAGATCAGCTCCTACGGCCTCAATTTCTGGGCTCCTCACCTGATCCGCGCCTCGGGCATCGCCAATCCCACTACCATCGGCCTTCTCACCGCGGTTCCATATCTCTTCGGTGCGATCGCCATGGTAGTGGTGGGGCGCCTCTCGGATGCGACCGGCGAGCGCAGCAAGTTCGTGGCGGGGCTGATGGTGATGGCCGCCATCGGCTTCTTCAGCGCGGGCGTGTTCGACAAGCAGGCCGGCTTGCTCGTGGCCGCGCTGGCGATCATGGGCGCGGGCGTTATCGCTTCGATCCCCGCCTTCTGGGCGCTGCCGCCGAAGCTGGTGAGCGGGGTCGGCGCCGCGGGCGGCATCGCACTGATCAATACCCTGGGCCAGCTCGGCGGCATCGTCAGCCCCGTCATGGTGGGTCGCATCAAGGACTTGACGGGCAGCACCACGCCAGCCTTGTACGTGATCGGATGCCTGGCCCTGATCTGCGCCGCGATCCTCCTGTTCGGGCTCCCCGCGAAGCTGCGCGCAAAGGAAGACAAGCGCCCCGCCCACTGAGAACCGGGCCAGCGCAGCGCATTGCTCCGCCGCAACGCTGCGCCGAGTCCCGCCTCAGGGAATCTCGCCTCAGGGGAGCCTCCCTTGCACATGGCGATTGATGGCGTCTTCTAGAATCAACCGACAACCGACACACGAGAACGAGGTCGATCATGAACAAGGACATTCCAGTTGCCGCGCTGCAGGGCGTGCGCGTCATCGAGATGGGGCAGCTGATCGCCGGCCCCTTCGCCGGCAAGACGCTGGGCGAATTCGGCGCCGACGTCATCAAGATCGAGCCCCCGGGCAGCGGCGACCCGTTGCGCAACTGGCGCCTGATCAAGGAAGGCACCTCCGTGTGGTGGCAGGTGCAATCGCGCAACAAGCGCTCCATCGCCCTGGACCTGCGCAGCAGCGAGGGCCAGGACATCGCCAGAAAGCTCATCGCCGAAGCCGATGTGCTGATCGAGAATTTCCGGCCCGGCACGCTGGAGAGCTGGGGCATGGGCTGGGACGTGCTGTCCGCGCTCAATCCGGGGCTCGTGATGCTGCGCATCTCCGGCTATGGCCAGACCGGCCCTTACCGGGACCTGCCGGGCTTCGGCGCCATCGGCGAGGCCATGGGCGGCTTGCGCCATCTCACCGGGGAGCCGGGCCGGGTACCGGTGCGCTGCGGCATCTCGATCGGCGACACCCTTGCGGCGCTCCATGGGACCATCGGCATCCTCACGGCGCTTTACCACCGCAAGGTCAACGGCGGCCACGGGCAAGTGATCGACGTGGCCCTGAACGAGGCGGTGTTCAACGTCATGGAGAGCCTGATTCCCGAGTACAGCGCCTTCGGCGCCGTCAGGGAAGCTGCCGGCAGCGCCCTGCCCGGGATCGCTCCCTCCAACGCCTACCGCTGCAGCGACGGCTTTGTGCTGATCGCCGGCAACGGCGACAGCATCTTCCGGCGCCTGATGCAGACCATCGGCCGGGACGACCTGGCCGCCGATCCCGCGCTGGAGAACAACGCGGGGCGCGTTGCGCGCGCGGCCGAGCTGGACAGCGCCATCGAGGCCTGGACGCTCACGCGGCCGGTGAGCCAGGTCGTGGAAATCCTGGGCTCGGCGCGGGTGCCGGCGGGCAAGGTCTACACCGCGAAGGACATCGCCGAGGATCCGCATTACCGGGCGCGTGACATGATTCTTTCCCAGACGACGCGGGACGGGTTCGATGTCGAGGTGCCCGGCGTGGTCCCCAAGCTGCTGGGCACGCCGGGCTCGGTCCGCACCTCGGCACCGGGTCTCGGCGACGATACCGACGGGGTCTTGCTGGAAATCGGCTTTTCGGCCCAGGACATCGCCGCCTTGCGCGGCAGGAAGGTGGTGGCATGAATACCTGGAACGGTGCCGGACGGCACATCTACATGCAGGAAGTCGGCATGCGGGACGGCCTTCAGGCCGAACGGGCCTTCGTGCCCACCGCGGACAAGGTCGCGCTGGTGAATGCCCTGTCCCGGGCCGGCATGGCGAAGATCGAAGTGACGGCATTCGTCTCGCCCAAGGCGATTCCGGCGCTGAGCGATGCGCAGGACGTGCTGGGCGCCATCGAACGCCACCCCGGCGTTGTCTACAGCGCCCTCGTACCCAATGTGCGAGGCGCGGAGCGCGCCATCGAGGCCGGCACGGACGAGTTGAACCTGGTCATGTCCGCCAGCGAGTCCCACAACCTCGCCAACCTGAGGATGACCCGGGCCCAGTCCTTCGCTGCCCTGTCGGAGGTGGCCGGCATCGCCCGCGACGCTGGCGCCGCCGTCAACATCTCGCTGTCCTGCAGCTTCGGCTGTCCCATGGAGGGCGACGTGCCTGCGGCGGCGGTGCTCGACTGGTGTGCCCGCCATATCGAGGAAATCGGCACCCACGGCATCACCCTGTGCGACACCACCGGCATGGCATACCCGGGCCAGGTGGCCGCGCTGACACGCCGCTTCCGGGAGCGCTGGCCGGATACCGAACTGACCCTGCATTTCCACAACACCCGCGGCATGGGGCTGGCCAACGTGCTTGCGGCCATCGACGCCGGCGCCGACCGCTTCGACGCTTCGCTCGGCGGCATCGGCGGCTGCCCGTACGCCCCGGGTGCCACGGGCAACGTTTGCACGGAGGAGATCGTCCATGCGCTGCAACTCATGGACTACGACACCGGGGTGGACCTTGCCCGCGTCCTCGAGGCCGCGAGGACGCTGTCGGCCCTGCTTGGCCATGACATCCCGAGCCAGATCCTGAAGGCTGGACGCCGGCTCGACCTGCATGCGCCGCCCGCCGACTTCGCCGCCATCCGGGAGCGTGCGCACAGCCGGCCCGCAACGCCGTGAGCCCCGCGCCGCGGCAGCCGGTTCGCACTGGTTTGCGCACGCTGCCGCGGGCACGGCGCCCACGCTTCATGCCGCCGGGTCCGGCTCCCCGAATACCGCAATGCACTCCACCTCAACCCTGGCGCCAAGCGCTAGCCCGCTGGCGCCGAGTGCGCTGCGCGCAGGGTATGGCGCCTGGAAGAAATCCTTGTAGACCTCGTTGAAGATATGCCATTCGCTGATATCAGCCAGCATGATGGTGCATTTCGCAACCCGCTGCAGCGACAAGCCGTGTGCTTCGAGCGTGCCGCGGATATTCATCAGCGTCTGCCTGGCCTCTTCGCGAATCCCCCCCGGCACTAGCCGGGTGGTGCCCGGTACGATGCCCATCTGCCCGGACAGATAGAGCAGCTCGCCAACTCGCACGCCTTCGGAGAAAGGCAGCCCGGCAGGAAGAACCTTGCCTGAATTCAGGAATTCCATATTGCGCCCCGTGTCAGCAGTGGGAACCGCGAACCGCGCGCGCCGCCCGGTCGCGTCCAACCGGTTTTCAGTGTAGGGCAAGGATGCCCGGGGTTAACTAATGTGACTCCTGATGTACTGCATTCCTGGCCGCGCCGTAGCCCTCGCGGGCCTTGCCTGCCACGCCATGGGCGACGTCCCTGGCAGCGTGGCCGATGCCGCGGCCGGCGTCGCGCGCCAGCTCTCCGGTCCTTTTGACAGCATGCACGGTTGCCTGCTTGACCTCATGCGCGGCCTGGCGCGCATCGGCCCTGGCCAGCGGACTGAGCGTCAGCGTGACCAGGGCAGCCAGAATGAATTTCCGATTTTTCACGAAGGCGATTCCAACAAAAAGCGCGGCGAGCCGGCGAGCGGATGCGCGGGCATCCACCGGCGCGGGGCCGCTTGCTCACAGGGCGCTATTGTAGGCGGATTGGTCGAGGCACTGGATGCCAGCCCCGGATGACCAGGCGGGGGGCTGCGGGCAGCCAGCCGGCAGCGGGGCTGCGTGGCGGTGCCTGGCGATGGTGTTCGGTTTCAACGGCGAGGACCAGATCCTGCTGCCGGATCATGGTGCGCCTCCCGTCATGGTCCGCGCGTTCGGGACAGATCGGCTTCACTGCGGCGACCGGCCTGCATGGCTGGTTGCGCCGTGCCGCGGCTTCAGCTTCGGCCTCAGCCGGGTCAGGACTTCTTCTTGGCGACGCCGTCATTGCCCACGCGCGACTGCACCGTGCCGAACGGGCTTGCCGGCGCTGCCGGTTTCTTCGGCTGCTTTGGCTTCTTCGCTTCGCGGTTGCCGCGTAGTTGACTCTTGGCCATGGTGATACTCCTTTGGAATCCTGATGCGTTGCTTGCCGGAGGGCAGATCCAGCATACGCCGTTAATCCAAAGCAAAGGGAAATATCGTATATGGAATGCGGCCGGCCATATCTTCAAGCGATATGCCGCCATGCCGGGCTGCCCCGGATAAGCGCGAGCGTGCGGACAGCGTCCTGGCTCCCGCGCGGGTTCGCCTCAGGTCTGCACCGCCACCATCAGGGCGGGCACTGCGCTCTTGACCGTGCTCTTATGCCCAAGCCCCGTCGTGTCCTCGAGGAGAATCGCAAGCCCCGGCTTTCCCAGCAACCGCTGGCCGTCGCTCACCTCGAATTCCATCTCACCGGAGAGAAAGAAGAGCCATTGGCGTTTCGGGCTCGGGTGGAAATCGCCGAAATACGCCACTGGCACGGACAGGAACGCGTAAGCGGATGCGGGCTGCAGGCCGGAGACAAGAATCGGCGGCGCCGGAGGAACGAAATCCGTGGACGCCATGCCGAGGCAAAGGCCTTCCTCGATATGCGACTCACCTTTGGCGTCCGCGTAGAGGCGCGCGTATGTCACAGCGTTGTCCATGGTGGCTCGGCTCCTTCGGCGCGAACATGCGCTGACTGATTGTAGGACAGCGATGCCCGGCCGATGGCGGCCGCCCGCCTTGCCGACTGCGGCGACATGCTGCCGCGGCTTGCAAATGAGCCCGGCCGGGTCGCGCCTGCTTGCAGCCGATCGGCCGCTCGCGGATAGTGCACGCCGACCTACAATGACAATGCAATGCGGGGGGACAGACCAGAGCCCCCAATTTCAAGGGGCTGACAATGACTCCTGGCCGCGCGAACCAGGGCGAACCGATCAAGGTTGGCCAACTGGACATCCAGTACCTGATCGATGGAACCGCCACGGGCGGGATGGGTGCCTTCGAGATGACGGTGCCGCCCGGCTCGCAAGTGCCGCCGCCGCATAGCCACACACACAACGAAGAGTGCGTCTATGTGCTGGAAGGCGTACTTCGGTACTCGGTCGACGGCGTTGCCCGTGACCTGGCGCGCGGCGACTATATGCTCTCCCCACGCGGATCGGTCCATCACTTCAGCAATCCGCACGGTGACACGGCCCGCGCGCTGATTGTCATGACGCCCGACCTTGGCGCCCAGTACTTCCGCGACGTCGCGGCCATCATCAATGGCGGCGGACCGCCCGACCGCGCCAGGCTTGCCGAGGTCATGTCCGGGTACGGGCTGGTGCCGGCGCCGCCCGGCGCATAGCACTCGCCAGGCAATCGCTTCCAGTGATGCGGTTTCCCGCATCTCGGGTGTTTCTCACCGGAACACCCGGCCCGACTGGCGGGGGCAACTGTGACGGATCATGGACTTTGCGCGATCCGGCGCGATCGGGGTCACGCCAGGGATTGCCCATTGCCGCTGCGGCGACCTATCGTTATTTAGGTGCAGACCTCGGCGCAGGACGTCCACCCGGAAGCCCCAAGGAGAAGTCATGAGCAAGAAGTCCCATATCACGACGTATATCGTCATCGCGATGATTCTCGGCGGCGTGGTCGGTTACGCTTGCCACATCGCTTTCCCGGATCCCAAGCTCGCGAAAGACGTCGCCGGATACATCTCGATCATCACCGATGTGTTCCTGCGGCTGATCAAGATGATCATCGCGCCGCTGGTCTTCTCCACGCTCGTGATGGGCATCGCGCACATGGGAGATGCCAGCACGGTGGGGCGCGTCGGCGTCAAGGCACTCGGCTGGTTCATCACCGCGTCGCTGGTATCCCTGACGCTGGGCCTGATCATGGCCACGCTGCTGCAGCCCGGCACCAATATCGGCCTGCCGCTGCCCGAGGTGGGCGCCGCCACCAACCTCAAGACCAACGCCTTCACGCTGAAAGACTTCGTGGCCCACACGGTGCCAAAATCCGTGGCCGAGGCCATGGCCAACAACGAAATCCTGCAGATCGTGGTGTTCTCGATCTTCTTCGGCACGGCCCTGTCCACCCTGGGAGAGCGGGGCGCGCGCATGGCCGGCGTCATCGAGGACCTGGCACAGGTGATGTTGAAGATCACCGGCGCGGTCATGTGGCTGGCACCGGTGGCGGTGTTCGCCGCCATTGCATCGACGGTGACCACGCAAGGCCTGGGTATTCTCCTGACCTTCGCCAAGTTCATGGGCAGCTTCTACCTGGCCCTGATCGTGCTGTGGGGCCTGCTGACACTGGCGGGCATGGCGTTCCTCGGCAAACGGACCTTCACGCTGATCCGCCTTATCCGCGAGCCGTTCCTGCTGTCGTTCTCCACCGCAAGTTCGGAAGCCGCTTACCCGAAGATGCTGGAGGCGCTCGACAAGTTCGGGGTCAGCCGCAAGATCTCCAGCTTCGTGCTGCCGCTGGGCTACTCGTTCAACCTGGACGGGTCGATGATGTATTGCACCTTCGCCGTCCTGTTCATCGCCCAGGCGTATGACATTCATCTGCCGCTGGGCACCCAGATCACCATGCTGCTGCTCCTGATGCTCACATCGAAGGGGATGGCGGGCGTGCCGCGCGCCTCGCTGGTGGTGATCGCGGCCACGCTGAACCAGTTCAACATCCCGGAAGCGGGCCTGCTGCTGATCATGGGCGTGGACCAGTTCCTCGACATGGGCCGCTCGGCGACCAATGCCGTCGGGAACTCGATCGCCTCCGCCGTGGTAGCCAAGTGGGAAGGCCAGCTCGCGAGCGAGTCCACGCTCGGTCCCGGCGAGGGCGGCGTCGGCGGCGGGCCGGTGCCGCTGCACAAGCCGGACGCCGTGCGTGCATAGCCGTCCGGGCCCGGATCTGGGAGAAGCGCGCATGCATGCCATACAAGTACGCCGGTGGTCCCTGCCCGGCCATCCGATGCTGCAAGCGGTCGTGGCCCTGTGCATGGCGATATGCGTCGGCATCGTCTCGGCTCAGGAAGCCATCGAGCTGCGCGGCACCCTGAGGAAAGCCAAGGACACCGGCAGCCTGACCATCGGCTACCGGGAGTCGTCCCTGCCGTTCTCGTACCTGAACCAGGCCAACAGGCCGATCGGGTACGCGATCGATATCTGTACGGCCATCGTGCAAGCCGCGGGGGCAGAGGTCGGACGCGAGTTGTCGATCCAGTGGGTGCCGGTGACGTCCGAGAACCGCTTTGACGCCATTGTCTCGGGCAAGATCGACCTGGAGTGCGGATCGACCACACGCAACGCCGAGCGCCTGCAGCGCGTCGCGTTCTCGCCCGTGATCTTCATTGCCGGTACCAAGCTGATGGTGCCGCACGGCTCGCCGATCAGGTTGCCCCGCGACCTGAAAGGCAAGACGGTGGTCGCCACGGCAGGCACGACCAACGCCCAGGCGCTGGAGCGGCTGTCCGCGCGATTCGACCTGGGGCTGAAAATCATCCGCGCGCGCGACCACGCCGATGCGTTCGAGGTGCTGCGGCACGGCGGCGCCGACGCCTATGCGGGGGACGATGTGCTCCTGTACGGCATGATTGCCAAGTACGCCGCCGGCAAGAAATACGACATCACCCGCGATTTTCTCTCTTACGACCCGTACGGGATCATGCTGCGCAAGGGCGATCCCCAGTTCTCGGCTGTGGTGGACAAGGCCGTTCGCGAGCTGATCACCTCCGGAGAACTGGAGCGCCTGTACAAGCAATGGTTCCTTGACCGGCTGCCCACCGGTGAGCGCCTTGGCATCCCGATGAGCGCGCAACTGGAGGACATCATCAGCGCGACGCCGGAACCGCCGGACTAGAGACGCGCCGCAAGGACGCCAGCAACACCCGCGAACTGGTTCAGCGCTGGTCGTACTCGTCGTGGCGGCGCCACCAGACGCCTGTCTCGTTGCGCCCCCTGGGGGCACGGTCGAGCCACTGGTACATGCCCCAGAGCCCGTCCAGTCCGCGCGCATAGGTGGAATAGGTGTGATAGACGACGCCGTCCTCCAGCACGAACACGCTCATGCCCGGCCTGTCGCGCGAGAACGTCGGCGCGTCGGTCCCGCATGTGGCTGCGATCCGGGCGACCGGCTCCGGGACCCGGGTCGCGTCCATCGCATGGCCGGCGCGCCGGTAGTTGTATTCGATGTCCCCCGCACGCTGTTGCGCCTCGGTAAACGAGACGTTGAAGTCGAAGTTGAAGTCGCTGTCGAGCGAGGACGCCCAGGGAAACGTCCATCCCATCCGCCGCTGGTACGCCTGCAGCTTCGCGAGCGGAGCCCGCGACACCGCCATGAGCGTGACGTCGTGGTTCGCCAGGTGGACGACGAAGCCGTCGAAACCGTCCGCGATCGCCGAGCAGGACGGGCAACCCGCCGTGTAGTCGGGCCCGAACATGAAGTGATAGACAAGGAGCTGCGAGCGTCCCCCGAAGAGGTCTGCCAGCGAAGCGCTCCCCTGCCCGGTCTCGAATCGGTACGCCTTGTCGACCCGGACCCACGGCAGCGCCTGACGTTGCCGCGCCAGTTCGTCGCTGCGCCGCGTCAACTCCTTCTCCGCCTCGAGCAGCTCGAACCGCGCTGCCAGCCACGCTTCGCGTGTCCCGGTCATGTGTCCTGTCATCGTTCTCTCCTTGGCTGTCCTGCGTCGTTCTTTCGGTTCCCGGTACGACGTGCTGGCCGGGGGTCGTGTGCTAGATTAGTACCGGGCATCGAACGGTGGGAGTGACAAGTTTGGCGGGATTCAGATGGACTCGCTGATCACGGCCGCGGCGCGTGCGCTCGCCGCGGGTGATCCCCTCGGCGCGCTGAACCGGATCGCCTTGCGCGACGACGCCCCTGCGCTTGCGCTTCGCGGCATCGCGATGGCGCAGCTCGGCGATCTCGCTCGCGCGAAGGCGCTGGTGCGAAGCGCGGCACGCGCCTTCGGCCCGAAAGAGGCCGTGGCCCGCGCGAGGTGTATCGTCGCCGAGGCCGAGATCGCGCTGGCCTCGCGCGAGCTGGGCTGGCCTGCGAAGGCGCTCGACGCGGCGCGGGCGACGCTCGAGGCGCACGGCGACCGCGTAAACGCTGCCCATGCGCGCCATCTCGAACTCCGGCGCCTCCTCCTGATCGGGCACCTCGACGAGGCCGAGCGTGCGCTCGCCGGGCTCGACCCCGCGCCCTTCCCGCCCGCGGCGCGGGCCGCCCACGAACTGGTCGTTGCCGGCATCGCGATGCGACGCCTGCGCACGCAGGCGGCGCGCGCCGCGCTCGCCCGGGCCGGGCGGGCCGCGCGTCTCGCAGGTATCCCCGCGCTGGCGGCGGAGGTCGAAAGCGCGCGCCTCGTCCTGGACACGCCCGCGGCGCGCCTGATCGCGCGTGGCGAGCAACGACTCCTCCTGCTGGAGGAAGTCGAGGCGTTGCAGGCGTCGCAGGCGCTCGTGGTGGACGCGTGCCGCCATGTCGTGCGCGACGCGGGCACGGTGGTGTCGCTCGCAAGGCGTCCGGTGCTGTTCGCGCTCGCCCGCGCACTGGGCGAAGCCTGGCCCGCAGACGCGCCGAGGGCCACGCTCGTCGCGCGGGCGTTCCGCGCGAAGCTCGCCGATGAATCTCACCGCGCGCGGTTGCGAGTCGAAGTCGGGCGACTTCGCACGGTGCTCGGGACGCTGGCCGGCGTGAGCGCGACGAAGCGGGGATTTGCGCTGGTACCGCGTCGCGCATGCGAGGTCGTGGTGCTGGCGCGGCCGGTCGAAGAGGCGCATGCGGCAATGCTGGCATTGCTCGCCGACGGCGAGACGTGGTCGAGTTCGGCCCTGGCGCTTGCGCTCGGAGCCAGCCAGCGCACCGTGCAGCGGGCGCTCGACTCGCTTGCGGCAGCCGGCAAGGTACAGTCGTTTGGTCGCGGGCGCGCTCGTCGCTGGCTGACCCCACCCGTGCCGGGATTCGCGGCGACCTTGTTGCTCCCCGATCCACTACCAGGTGACTAGGATGGAAGCATGAAGCGATCAGCAGCCGAAATTCTCCGCGAATACGGGCCCTTTCCGGGTGTCGACCATGTGCATGGCGTCACATATGACGGCCAGCGCGTCTGGCTGGCTGCCGGAGACAAGCTCAACGCCTTCGATCCGGCAAGCGGGGAGACGCTGCGCTCGATCGATGTCGCCGCGCAGGCGGGAACGGCCTTCGACGGCCGGCACCTGTTCCAGATCGCCGGCGATCGCATCCAGAAGATCGATCCGGACACCGGCCGCGTGCTCGCCACCATCCCGGCGCCCGGCGGCGGCGGCGACTCGGGGCTGGCGTGGGCCGAAGGGACGCTCTGGGTGGGCCAGTATCGGGACCGCAAGATCCATCAGGTCGATCCCCTGACAGGGGCGATTCTCCGCACCATCGCGTCCAACCGCTTCGTCACCGGGGTCACCTGGATCGACGGGGAACTGTGGCACGGCACCTGGGAAGATGAGGCGAGCGATCTGAGGCGGGTCGATCCGCGCACGGGCGAGGTCCTGGAGAGCCTCGAGATGCCGCCTGGCGTCGGCGTATCGGGGCTCGAGTCCGATGGCGGCGACCAGTTCTTCTGCGGAGGCGGAAGCAGCGGCAAGGTCAGGGCCGTCCGCCGGCCCAGGCCAGGCCTGGCGGACGGCAGCGGCCCCGCGATTCCCGCCGGCTCCGCTGGCGAGTAAGCGGGGCGGCCGGCAGCTTCAGTCGACCTGCGCGTTCGATTGCTTGACGACGGCGGTCCACTTCTGCATCTCGCCATTCACGAAGCCAGGCAATTGCGCCGTCTCCAGCGTGGCAGCCTCCAGGCCCTGCGCCGCCAGTTGCTTCTGGACGGCCGGATCCTGCAGTACCGCCTGCATCGTCTGCACCAGGCGGGTCCGCGCCTGGGCACCGAGTCCGGCCGGGCCGGCCAGCATGAACCAGGCCGTCAGGTCGAAGCCGGGATAGCCCGACTCGGCCACCGTCGGCACGTCAGGCGCCGCCACCGAGCGGCGCTGGCTGCTTGCGGCCAGCGCGCGCAGCTTGTGGCCCTTGAGGTAGGGCAGCACGGCCACCGGGTGATAGAACATGAAGTCCACCTGCCCGCCCAGCACCGCGGTCAACGCCTGGCCGCCTTCCTTGAACGGCACGTGCGTCATGCTCACGCCCGCCATCGACTTGAGCAGTTCGCCCGCCAGGTGGCCGGAGGTACCGCTGCCCGCCGAGCCGAACGACAGCTTGTCCGGATGTGCCTTGGCGTAAGCGATCAGGTCGGCCAGCGTCTTGTACGGCGCGTCCTCGCGGACCACCAGCAGCGTCGGCGTATAGCCCGGGATGCCGATGAACGAGAAGTCCTTGCCCGGATCGTACGGCAGCTTGCGATAGAGCGCCTTGTTGATGGCGAGCGTGCCGACGGTGCCCATCGTGAGCGTATAGCCGTCGCCCTTGGACTTGGCGACATAGTCGGTGCCGATCGCGCCGCCCGCGCCAGCCTTGTTCTCCACCACGATCGGCTGGCCGAGTTTCTTGCCCATGGCCTCGCCGATGATGCGCGCGGTGATGTCCGTGGACGTGCCGCCGCCAAACGGCACCACCAGCCGTACCGGCCTGGAGGGATAGTCGTCGGCCCGGGCAAGGCCGGCGATGAGGGTGAAGGCAGCCATCGCGGCTGCCGCCGTCAGTATCTTCTTCATGTCTCCTCCTTTGCGGATTGTCAGGAACCGGTCTGTGCCGGACTTCCCGTTTGCGCCAGTGCGGCGCGGACTTCTTCGCGAACCTGTTCGTTATGCTCGCCCAGCAACGGCGGCGCCATCACATCCAGCGCGCGCTGCCCGTCGAACGACACCGGACTGCGTACCGTCCTGAATTCCCCGAGCGTGGGATGCTGCCCCGTGACCAGCAGTTGCAGGTGCCTGGCCTGCGGGTCTTCCAGCGCCTCGCTGGTGTCGTACATCGGCGCGTGCGGCACATCCTCCGCCTCCAGCCGCTCGCACCATTGTGCCCGCGGGCGCTGGCGGAACAGGCCGCCGAGCAGGTCGATCAGCGCCTCCTGGCTGCCAATGCGCGCTTCGCGCGTGGCAAAGCGCGGGTCCTTGAACAGGTCCGGGCGCTCGATGGCGTTGGCCAGCCCCTGCCAGAATTTCTCGGGCGACGACATGTGCAGGGCGATCCATTTGCCGTCGCCGCACTCCAGCACATACGACTGCGACACACTGGGGCGGCTGTACGGACCCATGACTTCGCCGGCCGAATAGTAATGCGTGAAGGCGTCGAGGTTGAAATGGCTCATCGCCTCCAGCATCGACACTTCCACCTTGCGGCCCACGCCGGTGCGGTTGCGCTCATGGAGTGCGCCAAGGATGCCGTACGCGGCGTAGAAACCCGTCATCGCATCGGCAATCGCCGGGCCGACCACGCGCGGATTGGCCGGGTTGACCAGCAGGTTCAGGAAGCCGCTGGCCGCCTGCGCCACCGTGTCGTAGCTCGGGCGCGACGCTGCCGGCCCGGTGGCGCCAAAGCCGCTGATGGCGCAATAGATGAGGCGCGGATTGAGCTCGCGCAAGCGCGCCTCCCCTGCGCCCAGGCGCTCCGCCGCGCCGGGGCGGAAGTTCTGGATATAGACGTCGGCGTCTCGCACCAGATCGTCGAAGACCTGCAGGTCCTCGGGATGCTTGGTGTTGAGGGTGATGCTGCGCTTGTTGCGGTTGTAGGTCTGGAAATGCGGGCTGTAGAGCCCTCCCTTGAACGCGCGGAACGGGTCACCGGTCTCGGGCTGCTCGATCTTCACGACGTCGGCACCGAGGTCGCCAAGCAGCATGCCGGCGGCGGGTCCGGTAATAAAGGTCCCCTGTTCCAGGACCTTGACGCCTTGCAGGACTTTGATCATCTGAAGCTCCGTCTACGGTCAGGCTTGCGGGTCGAAGCCGGCGGGCGTCTCGCCGGTGTAGACCACTTCGCGCGTAGCCTGGTACGACAGCGCAAAGCCGATCGAGTGGCGCAGCTCTTCGCTCAGGTGCGCGATCAGGCCGCCGGTGCGCGCCAGGATCGGCACGCCCTTGAGGGCATTGAGCGGAAAGCCCACGCCCAGCAGCACGGCCGGAATCGCCGCCGAGACGTTGAGGCTGAGCTCCTTGCCGACAATGCCGGGGATGACGGATTCCACGGCATCGGCGATATCGATGTAGGTGGTATCGGCGCCCGCCTCGCGCGCCACGTTGATCAGCGCGGCCACGCGCGGATCGCGCGCCTTGTGCAGCGGGTGGCCATAGCCGGGGATGGCGCGGCGCGCCTCGCGCCAGGCGTGGACAACGGCCTTGGCCGCCTGCTCGATGGTCTCGCCGCCCGCCATGCGCTCGCGCACTTCCGTAAACAGCACGCCGGCGGTCTCTGACGCGCCCAGGATGACCGAGCCGCAGCCGAGGATGCCGGCCGCCACCGCGCCCTGCAGCGCATCGGGCGCCGCGGCCAGCGTCATGCGGCTGGCCTGCACGCTCGGCACCAGCCCGTGCTCTGCAATGGCGACCAGCGTCGCGTCCACCACCTTGACCGCGGCGGCGTCGGGCCGCTTGCCCGTGACCAGGAAGTAGAAGTACTCGGTAAAGCTGAGCTTGCCGATCAGGTCCTGGCACAGGTCCGCGCCGCGGACCACGATGGTTTCCGTGCTGGACGTGCTGATGGCGGTCTGCGGGATGGTTTCCTTGCCGATCTTCATGGTGGTGGGGTCTCCGTTGGTATAGGGCTGGTCTGGCTAGTCTATGGGCACCGCCATCACAGATGGAAATGATTAATTTCACTCAAAACCATCGATGGCATCTATGTAAGATAGCGGGATCCCCGAACCCTGCTGGCAGCACCCCATGGAACTCCGACATCTGCGCTACTTCGAAGCGCTGGCCGAAACCTTGAATTTCACGCGCGCGGCAGAGCGCGTGCATGTGACGCAATCAACACTGTCGCACCAGATCCGGCAACTGGAGGAAGAGATCGGCCAGCCCCTGTTCGACCGCGTCGGCAAGCGCGTTTCCATGACGGAGGCCGGCGAGACCCTGCTGCTCCATATCGGCCCGGCGCTGCGGCAGGTGGACCGCGCCATCCATGCCGTGCGCGACGAAAAGGAGCCGCTGGTGGGCGAGGTCCGGGTCGGCGCGACGCATAGCTTCAATATCCGGCTGATCCCGCAGTGCGTGTCGTTGTTCCTGGGCCGCTACCCTTCGGTGCGCGTGATCGTGGAAGAGCTGAGCGCGGCCGATATCACCGAGCGCCTCGCTGAGGGCAAGCTCGACCTGGGCGTGTCATACCGGCCGGCGCAGGCCGATGCGCTGTTCTTCGAGCCGCTGTACAACGAGGAAATGAAGCTGGTCGTGAGCGACCGCCACCCCATGGCCGGCCGAAAGCGTGCGCGCATGGTGGAGCTGCACGGCATGCGCATGGTGCTGCTGCCCTCCTACTTTGCCACCCGCCAGTTGCTCGACGAGTGCTTCCGGGCGGCTGCGGCGGAACCCCAGGTCATCGCCGAGCTCAATTCGATCGCGCCAATGCTGGAGTTGGTGCGCCAGACCGATATCGCGGCCGTGATCGGCGCAAGCGCGGAGTCCGATGGCGAAGGCCTGCGCTTCATCGCGCTAGAAAGCCCCACGCCGCAGCGCACGCCAGGCCTGCTCTGGAAGCGTGGCGCAGCGCGCGCGGTACCCGTGCGGTTTTTTGCCACCACGGTACGGCGCGTGGTGGAGCGGCTCGGACAGAAAGGCTGAGGGCGATCTCGCCGGCAACGCCCTGTCGTGCCGCAACGCGGCCTGCCGAAGCGGATCTCCGCGCCGGGCTATTCCCTCACCTTCCCGGCGGCCTGGTCAATCCGGCCCCTTACGACGCCAATCGCCTGCTTGAGCGCGTAGACATCCTGGAAGTAGCGATGCGGAATCCGGATCTGGCTGGCATGCGCATCGATGTTCTCGATTTCATCGCGCCATTGCGCAATCTGGTCCGGGGTCGGCTGCCCGTTTTTCCATATTTCATCTTCCAGCGCCTTGATTTCGCGATACCAGACCACGAGCCGGTTCTTGATCCGCGCCTCCGCCATGCGCGGCAATGCCTGCAGCAGGCCCAGCAGCAAGGCCATGAAGGGAAGCAGGATCAGCAGGCGCCGTTCGATAAAGCTGGCAAGCCAGAATGGAAGGTAGCGCTGCAGGAAAGGACGACCCGATCTGAAGTAGCGGGTGCTTTCGTCCGAGACGGGAAATTCATCGCTGTTCAGGTTGGGAAACGTGCCTAGCGGCGTGAAGTAGTCCTCGCCGCCGTGGACGGTCCTGGCCGCTTCCAGCAGCAGGTAGACCAGGGCCGGATGCAGCGTGTCCTTGGACACGAGCAGGGCCGTGGCCGCCAGCAGCGTGACGTCAGCCTGCGGGAGATCGTTGACGATGCTGGTCGAGGCGCGCGGGAAGACAATCTTGGAGAGAGACGGGAATTTCTGCACCAGGGCATCGGCCTGGGCAAAGCTCATCAGCTTCAGGTCACTGTTGAGCAGCGTCTGCTGCATCTCGGCATCCGGCCTGCCGATAAAGAACGCCGCATCCAGGCCACCCTCCTCGAGGCCTTGATATGCCTTGGCTGCATCCATTTCCAGCAACCTGGTATTGCCGTCGGTGACGCCACTATGCGCGAGCAAGACCCGGGCGACGTTGAGCAAGCCGCTGCCCGGCACGCCGATGGCGACCCTTTTGCCGCGCAATTGTGCCAGCCGGTCGACGGTGATGCCGCCACGGTAAAACACCCAGATCGGTTCATACGAGATGGCAGCGATGGTCTGCAGGCGGTCGGTTTCCTCCGGACTGGCGGTGCCCGACTGGATAAAGCCCACTTCGTATTCGCTGCCCGGATTCTTCAGCCGCGCGTAATTCTCGACCGAGCCGGACGAACTGCGGATATCGAGCTTGATGCCGTCGCGCTTGAGGATGGGGGCATAGCGATCGGCGAAGCCGCGGTAGATGCCCTTGTCCGCCCCGGTCGTGATGACGATCGTGCGCTGGATGGCGGGCTTGAGCACTGTCGCCAGCCCCCAGGCCAGCGCGGCCAGCAGCAGTATCGCGCCAATGACGAGAAGCCGCCGGCGCCCCGGTGTCATGGGGGTCTTCTGGCTACGGTGAAGCGCTGGGTTCTGCCTGGGCATCGTTTGGCCTCTCTTGCCAGCCCGCTCCCGCGCCGGGCGGGCCAGGAGCAAGCGTTTGCGTGGCGGCGTTGCTGGAAGCCACCGCTGACACGAGGAAGGTCGTCGCCCTGGCCGCAACGGCCGGGCGATCCTTGCCCGCTCGCTCCGGGCCGGCGCCTGATACTTTTTTTCCCGTCAGGACGGCCCTGGCATCTCGTCAAGCACCGCACGAACGAAGGCGCCCATCGAGGCGAGCGATCGGCGGCCAGCATCGACCTGTTGATAGAACAGGCTCCACGCATGAATCATGTCAGGCCAGAGTTCCAGCCTGGCTCGCAAGTTCGCCTCGCCCGCCCGCTGGGCGAGACGGATCGAATCGTCGAGCAGCGTTTCTGCCGTGCCGACCTGAATCAGCATCGGAGGAAGCCCGGTGAGATCGGCATGAACCGGCGAGACAAGCGGCATGCGCGGACTGGCGCCGTTCAAATAGGCCGCCGCCGCTTCGAGCAGGTATGGCTTCTGGATCAGGGGATCCACGGCTGCCTTGGTCACCATGGACTCGCCGGTCATTTCCAGATCGGTCCATGGCGAACTCAACCACGTGCAGGCAGGAAGGGGAATGCCCAGGTCTCGCAACGAGACGAGCGTCGCCAACGCCAGTCCGCCGCCTGCGCTTTCCCCGGCCAGTGCAATGTTCGCGGGTTCATAGCCCTGCGACAGCAGAAATCGATACCCGGCGATCGCATCCTCCAGGGCAGCGGGAAACGGGTGCTCGGGCGCAAGCCTGTAGTCCAGAGCCAAGGTGCGGGTCCGTGCCTCTCGCCCAATCTGCGCGACCATGTGCCGGTGGCTGAGAAGAGAGCCCGAGATATACGCCCCCCCATGGAGAAACACCAGGACCCGCGCCGGATCGGCCGCGGGTGTCATGGTCCATTCGGCGGGAACGCCGTCGACATTGGCGGCCTCGACCTGCACGTCCGGCGCCACGGGATAGCGGCCGAGCAACGAGTCCAGACGCTTGCGCCGTTCGGAAAGCTCGCCCGGACGGGGCTGGCTTGCCAGTAGGTTGCGGACAGCTTCGATCTGGGGATCGGACATCTTGCGGCTCCTGGAGGAGGACGATCGGAAGACGTGGCGGGAGGCCTCCGACCGTTGGCCTTGCCGGCCATGCAGCGTGCCGCGCGCGGCAGAGCGAACTCTCAACACTTTAGGCTGCACGGTCGGTAAATTCAAAGAGGCCGGAACGCGATGCCATGGGCACCATGGATGTCCGGCGCGAAACACTGGCGAGTTGCCTCTCGTCTCTGCCCGCCCTGCTTGGCAGAGACCGTAGCGCAAGGGGTAGGTCAATGAACGATGCCGAGGCCGCACTCTCACGCGGTACGTTGTTGGGCGACGCGACCAACGTCGGTTCGGAGCCAGCGCGCAGAAAATCGGCGCCATCTAGCCGGATGCCGCGCTTTCGCCACTCTCGAGCCGATCGAATCGAGCTCGGCGAGGGCGCGGCCGTTGTCGCGCAGATTCACGGCGTGCTCTGCGCACGCCAGCAACTTGCTCGCGCTACGCTCTAGGCTGCCACACTGCCGACGCAAGTCCCGCACCCTGCCGCACCCTGCCACATCCGCCCGCCGTTGCCGGCGGCCAGCGCCGCGATGCATCCCGCGCAGCTAGGCATCGAGCGCCCACACGTCGCGTAGCGCGTCCCGCATGGCGATGATTGCCGGGTCCTGCTCGCGCGCTTCCTGGTACAGCAGGCACAGACGGGTATCGCGCTCGTAGCCGCTCAGCCGGATCGCTTCGCCCGCGGCCTCGGCCCGTTGCGCCAGCTCATCGCGCAGCAGGCCGATTCCCACGCCGGCGGCCACCAGCGCGCCGATCAGCGCTTCGTGATCGGCCTCGACAGTGCCGGCCGGATGAATGCCCGCCTGCGCGCAGATCTCCGCCATCATCTCCTGGTGCGCACTGTCCGGCGTCATGCGAAGCCAGGGCAAGCGGGCCAGTTCTTGCGCATCGGCACCGCCAAGGCGCGCGCCCCACGATGGCGGCGCCACCAGGCAAAAGCTCAGCGACTTCAGGAGCAGCGCACGCGCGCCCCTCGGCGTTGTCCTGGCGACCAGGATGGCCGCATCGATCTCGGAACTCTGCAGCGCCGCCCGCAGCCATGGCGTGCGTCCGACCTGCAGGTCGATCTTCAGCCCGGGATACTGCGTGACCATATGCTGCATGAAGGGTCCGATGCGCAGCATCGCAGGATCCAGCATCACCACGCCGACACGCAGATGGCCCTCGATCTGGCCACGCAAACCCTTCGCGGCGTTCACGAAGTTGCCAAACGCTTCGATCGCGCTCTCTGCGCGGCCCAGGAGTTCCTGCCCGCTCTGCGTCAGCGTGACCGATGATGTGGAACGCGACAGCAGGCGAACCCCGAGATCCTCTTCAAGCTGCCTGAGCTGGCCGCTGACGGCGGGCTGCGTGATGTGCAGCGCCTCGGCGGCCCTCGTGACGCTGGCCAGGCGCGCGACCGTGACGAAGGTCCTGAGTTGACGGATATCCATGGCGAAACCTGATGAGTGGCGCCCCTGCGCCGGGGCCGATGGCGCATCGCGCCGGGAGCGGGATTTCACCTTCGCGGCACGGGAAAGCCGCAAAAGCCTGGCTTATGAGCTTCATCGCGATATGTGATTTCCGGTGTGCGGACACGAACATTATTCTGGAACACGCCAGGCGCCACAACCCGGGAGCAACCCAGGGTGCGAGGAGCGCCGAAGGCCGAACACAAACCAGAAGGAGACCTCATGGATACGAACCCTGCCACCGGCAATGGCCCCGACGAAAATATGCCGGCATTGTGCCGCCTGAGCGCGAGCGAAGCCGTCAGGCTGCTCAGGCAAGGGGAAATCGCGCCCCTGGATCTGGTGGACGCCGCGATCGCGCGCATCGAGGCGGTCGATCCGGTGATCAACGCTTTGCCGATTCGCTGCTTCGAGGCAGCCCGCAAGGTTGCGAAGGACTTCACCAGGCCCGCCGACGACGTCGCGGGCGATCCTGGCTGGCTGGCCGGCCTGCCGATCGCGGTCAAGGACTATAACGACCTGGGCGGCTGCCCCACCACTTACGGGTCGCCCATCTACGCGAATCGCATCGCCGCGCGCTCGGACCTGACCATCGCGAACCTGCAGCGGCATGGCGCCATTGCGCTGGCCAAGTCCAACGTTCCCGAGTTCGCCGGCGCCAATACGTTCAATACCGTATTTGGCGCCACGCGCAACCCCTGGAATACCGCACTGACGGTGGGCGGATCGTCCGGCGGCTCGGCCGCGGCGCTTGCCGCCGGCATGGTCTGGCTCGCCACCGGCAATGACCTGGGCGGCAGCCTGCGCATCCCTGCGAGCTACTGCGGCGTCGTGGGCATGCGCCCGAGCGTGGGGCGGGTGGCGCGACCGGAGTCGGTGGTCCCCTTCGACCCGCTCTGGGTGGAGGGGCCGATGGGACGCTGCGTCGCGGATGTCGCCCTGATGCTCGACGCGCAGGCGGGATTCGATGCGCGCGATCCGCTCTCGCTACCACGCCCGCAAGTCCCTTTCTCGCATGCGGTCCGCCGTCCTGTCGCGCCGGTCCGGGTCGGCTACAGCGCGGACCTCGGCATTGGCAAGGTGGATGCCGAGGTCGCGGCGCTGTGCCGGGCAGCGGCCCTGCGCTTCGCGGATTTCGGCACCGTCGTGGACGATGGCCAGCCAGACCTTGCCGGCGGCTTCGAGGCCTTCCAGACCTTGCGCGCCAACCTGGTTGCCGCCGTCAGGGGCCCCCTGCTCGAAGCACACCGCGAACACATCTGCGAGGAGATCGTCTGGAACATCGAGAAAGGCCGCAAGCAGAGCGGCGAGGATGTGGCGCGCGCAGAACGCTTGCGCGGCGAGCTGTTCATGCGCGTTGGCGCCTTCTTCGCGCATCACGACCTGTTGATCTGCCCGACGGTGGCCGTGCCCCCGTACCCCGTCGCGCAGCGCTATCCGACGCAGATCAATGGCGAGCCGCTGGGCTCGTATATCGACTGGATGTATCTCACCTTCGTGCTGACGCTGACCGGCTGCCCCGCGATCTCGGTTCCGATCGGGCTGACTTCCGACGGCCGTCCGGTCGGCCTGCAGTTGCTGGGACGGCCGCGCGGCGACTTCGACCTGCTGTCGGCCGCCGCGCTGCTCGAACAGACACTTGGCATGGCAAGCCAGGTACCGCGCAGCCCGCGCCTGGCCGGGGCGCTGTAGCCCTGTGATTTCCGCACCGGCAGGCAAGCGTGCTGGCACGCCAGCCGCTTCGCCTCCCGGGGAAGACTGTGCAACGTGAGAGGCAGGATCATGTCAGTTCAAGAAAAGCAGTGCATCGCCGGCTCCGGCAGCCAGCAGATCGACAACCATGCATACCAGGCACCGCTGCTGGAGCGTCTGGCGCTGCGCGTCACCGCGTGGTGCGAAAAGTGGTATCCCGATGCCTACGTCTTCGTGGCGCTGACCGTGCTGGCGGTGGCGCTCGGGGCGCTGGCGATCGGCGCGTCGCCCCGCGCGGTCTCGGTGGCGTTCGGCAATGGGTTCTGGAGCCTGATCCCGTTCACCATGCAGATGACCATGGTCGCGATTACCGGCTACGTCATTGCCTCATCCCCGCCCATGGCCAGGCTGGTCGCCCTCGCCGCGCAGGTGCCAAGGAACGGCAGGACAGCGGTGGCCTATGTCGCCCTGGTCAGCGTGCTGGCCTCGCTGCTGCACTGGGCGATCAGCCTGGTCTTCGCAGGCCTGCTGGCCAAGGCCCTGGCGCGGCGCGAATCGTTGCGGATGGACTATCGCGCCGCCGGCGCGGCGGCCTACCTGGGCCTCGGCGCGACCTGGGCCATGGGCCTCAGCTCGTCCGCGGCGCAGTTGCAGGCCAACCCCGCCAGCATCCCGGCGAGCCTGCTGCCCATCACCGGCGTGATCCCGTTCAGCGAGACCCTCTTCCTGTGGCAGAGCCTGGTCATCACGTGCGCACTGGTAGCCGTGTCCACGCTGATCGCCTACTGGACCGCGCCTTCGCCGGCACGGGCCAGGACCGCAGCGGATCTCGGCGTGCAGATCGAGCCGGTCGACTACACCATGGCGCCACGCACCCGGCCGGGCGAATGGCTCGAATACAGCCCCTTGCTTACCCTGGGCATCGTGGCGCTCGGGCTCGGCTGGGTCTGGACCGAGTTCGCAGGCAAGCACTGGCTGATCGCCATCTCCGGGCTCAATACCTATAATCTCATCTTTCTCTTGCTTGGCATGCTCCTGCACTGGCGCCCCAGGAGCTTTCTCGGCGCAGTCACCAAGGCCGTGCCGACGACCGCCGGCGTACTGATCCAGTTTCCGCTGTATGGCGCCATCGCCGGCATGCTCACGATGGCAAAGGGGGCAGGCGGAGAGTCATTGACGCACCACCTCTCGACGCTGTTCGTCAGCGTCGCGTCGACCGACAGCTTTCCCCTGCTGATCGGAGCGTATTCCGCGGTGCTCGGCTTTCTCATGCCCTCCGGCGGCGGCAAGTGGATCATCGAAGCGCCCTACGTCATGCAGGCCGCAAACGACCTCCATGTGCACCTCGGCTGGGCGGTGCAGATCTACAACGCGGCCGAGGCCCTGCCAAACCTGATCAATCCGTTCTGGATGCTGCCGCTGCTGGGCATATTGGGACTGAAGGCCCGCGACCTGGTCGGATTCACCTTTGCGCAACTGCTGACGCATGCGCCGCTGGTATTGCTGCTGCTGTGGTTGCTGGCCCCCACCCTGGCCTACCATCCGCCGCTGCAGCCATGACGCGGCACTGGCGTGCTTGCTGCCGCGCTCTCCGGGCAGCACGATACGCGCCAGTCCCGTGGGGCAATCCGGCATTGCCCCATCCGATCGAAAATTCCCGCCCGGCCGACATGAGTACAATCACCGCCGGGCGCGCAATCACGCGCCCTAAGAAAGCAAAAAAATAAGGGGGAACAAGAAGAATGGCAGTCCTGCAACTCAAGAACCAATTACTCGGCCTGGCGCTGGCCCTTGCCGCACAGGCAGCGCTCGCGGCAACCTGCGCGCCGGACTACCGCGGCACCGTCAACTGCCCGAGCAACTCCGCCTGCATGATGACCCGCTCCGGCGAGGTGCGCTGTGCGAAAGACGGCGGCGGCATCGCGCTGGACCGGGAAGGCGATGCCCGCTGCGGCGCGGGCCGGTGCGCACTCGACATGAAGGGCAATGTGCAGTGCTCCACGGCCGTGGGCGGCGGCGCGAGCCTTGACAGCTCGGGGGCGGTGGTCTGCGATGCGGGATGCCGGGCAGGATCGGGGTCGGCCTGTTCTTCACCGAGGTAAATCGCTGCTCGCGCCGCCTTGCGCGGCGCCCCGCATCGCAGCGGGGCCGGCGGCGCCCGCCTGCCAGCCGCCTTCGTCAGTCCGGCTTGATCCCCCCGCGCTTGACGACCTCTGCCCAGCGCCGGGTGTCATCCGTCACGACTTTCTGCAACGCCCCCGGATCGCCGCAGGTAGGTACCGCGCCCAGTTGCGCGAAGTGGGTGCGCGTCTCGGGCAGCTTGCACAGCGCCACCAGTTCGCTCGACAGTTTCTCGATGCGGGCCGCCGGCGTCCTGGCCGGGGCCATCACGCCCACCCATACGGGCGCCTCGAGCCCCTGCAGGCCGGTGACATCGCTGACGGTAGGCAGGTTCGCCAGCCCCGGCAGCGATGTCCGGGAGAACGTGCCGAGCAGGCGGGCCTTGCCGCTCTCGACCATCGGCTCGATCGAGGCCGCACTGGTCATCAGCAATTGCACCTGCCCGCCCAGCAGGTCGGTCAGCGCCGGACCGGCGCCGCGATAGGGCACGTGCAGCAGGCGGACGTTCGCCGCCTGCGCCAGCAGTTCGCCACTGAGATGAGACACCGTGCCGTTGCCGGTGGAGGCGAAGCTGACCACACCGGGATGCGCCCTGGCGTCCTTCAGCACGTCGCCCAGCGTCTTGTAGGCGCTGTTGGCACGCACGGCGACGGTCATCGGCGTATCCGCGATCAGCGCCACGGGCGCGAGGTCTTTCTGCGGCGAGTAAGGCAGCCTGGGGTTCAGCGACGGTGCGATGGAAATCGCGCCGCCCGTGGCCAGCAACACCGTGGTTCCGTCCGCCGGGCCCTTGGCCACGTAGTCGGCGGCCAGCATGCCGCCAGCCCCGACCTTGTTTTCCACGATGACCGGCACGCCCAGGCGGCTCCCGAGCTTTTCGCCGAGATAGCGGGCAATCACGTCCTGCGACCCGCCCGTAGCGAAGGGCACGATGATCCGCAGCGGCTTCCCGTCGGTCTGCGCAAGCGCCGGCGAGAGCAGCATGGCTGCGAAGGAACATAGCGCGAAAAGCTTGACGGACGATCTCATCTAATTTCCCAAGGTAACGTAAGCAATGCGTTCGAACGGTGCCGGCGCCCAGCCGCCAGCGCAACCGGCCGCGAGAACAGAATCCTCGCACAAGTCGGCCGGAGATCGTTGGATCCAGGCCAACGCATTGGTCCCGCTGTTGGGCGGAACCCGTCATCCGTTGCGCGATTTGGGCCGGCCCGCGCACCCGATACGCCCTGGAAGGATGGCATGGCCTGTGCATAGTGAATCGAAGGCCGGGCGCCAGCCACGCGCTTCGCGCGCTGGGCGCGGTGGGCCACTCACAAGGAACAAGCCATGAACGCCAGATCCCTCTATACCGTCTTCGCCATCACCGCGGCACTGACAGCCGCGTTCCTCGCCGGCGAGACGGTCGCGCTCACCAACAATATCGACGCAGACAAGCTCAGCACCGTCATCGACAACGCCAGCCATGCCGATCCCGATGCCGACGGCGAACACGCCTTGGCGGCAGCGGCACGAGGATGCAGCGGCGGGCAGGATGCCAGGCTTCACGTATATGGAGATTGAAGGGCCTGATCCCTGCCATGTCGCCACGGCCTGGACGCGCCAACGAATGGCGAACTCGGCAAAGGTGCGGGATGGCATTGTCCCTTTGAACCGGGACAGGAGATCAGCCTGCAAGCTGGTGCGCGCGCCGCGAACGTCGGCGCAGGAAAGTGGTGCCCATGGGCAGGATCGAACTGCCGACCTCTCCCTTACCAAGGGAGTGCTCTACCACTGAGCCACATGGGCAATTGCTCTAATGCATTTAGCAATGGAGCGGGAGACGAGTCTCGAACTCGCGACCTCAACCTTGGCAAGGTTGCGCTCTACCAACTGAGCTACTCCCGCGTATTGGCATCCCGACCTGAACTCGAACCAGGGACCTGTGGATTAACAGTCCGCAGGCCTCGGTGGATCAAGCCCTGCTTCGGGGGAGCCGAAGTATATCGCAAAAAAACCCGCATGGATTGCGGACTTTCCAATTTTTTTGTCCGGCATCTTCTGCCTCCCCCAGCGCCTTCATTTCCGGTACATCACAACATGATCAAGTTCTGCAGATTGTCCACGAAGCCCGGCGTCATCCGTTACAGGCTGGCCAGCACGCATGCTGTCCCGGCGCGACGAAGGGGAAGCACGGGCAAGGCGGCACGATCGCTGCCGGGGACATGGCCAACGTCACGTATCGGGGGGATGATCCCGGACTATCGCGGGCACCCCTTGCGGGTCATGCGCGGGGACTTGCGAACGCCGCTGGCTTTGCTTGCGCAGTCCGCATTTCTTTCTTCTTGTTGCGCGACGCAGCATTTCCAGCCGGCAGTATTTAGGCAACTGTCCAACGCCAATTGAATTAGAATTCGCGTGCACAGGAATCACCGCTGGTCGACTAGGCACGCATCAGGATTGCGCTATCAGGTTAGTCAAGACACCTCGGAGGATTATCGAGATGCGCCGCGATTTGATTGTTTGCGCCTCGCGCGCCGGCTGGATCGTCAAACTGTCCGGAACCCGCAACGGGATTCTGGAATTCGAACGCCAGGAAGACGCGATAGTCGTGGCGACCAGCCTCGCCGTGCGCAAGGGCGTCGAGCTGCTGCTCGAGGACGGCAACGGGACGCATCGGCTCCCGCGCAATGCCGAGCCCTTCAGCAAAGACACAAAGGCATCTTCGGCCTGACGTTTCCCTCATCCGGCCCTGACGGCGCCCTCCGGGGCGCACCATCCGCCATTTGACGGATAGCACGCACCCGGAACAAACGCGATACTGGGCTCTCTCGTATCTTGACCCGTACGACCTAGGCCGCCCCGCGCGGCCATTTTTTTTGCCTGGCACGCCGCCCCGGCAATGCTGCGGAGATCGGCTCGCCCCGGCGCCGGCCCGCTCAGCCGGCGACGCCGGGAGCCATCAGGTCCTCCAGGAAATAGGCCGCAAGCTGGTGGCGCCCTTCGAGCTGCGCCTTGGCATAAACGTTGGCAGCGTGCTGGCGCACGGTCTTGGCGCGGCTCTCGCGCAGGCCCGCGATTTCCTCTAGCGACAGGCCCTTGACCAACAGCAGGGCCACGTCCTTTTCGGCCGGCGTAAGGTTCCACGCGTCGAACTGCTCCTGCATCTGCACAAGAAAATGCCGCGTGCTCTGCTTGGCAGCGGTATCGCGCTCGATCATGGCGCGCTCGCTCGCCTGCGCCGCATTGCGCAATTCCGCAAAGTCGCGCGCGACGCGCTGCCGCTCCCGCACGAACACAACCAGGATCCACACGAAAACGATGGTCGCGACCGCCTCGGTCAGGAGGTGGTAGTTCACGCCGCTGCTGAGGTGTATCTGACTGAGATCCCATGCCTGGTAGGCAGGGAAGATGGCGAGCAGGAGCAAAAGCTTGGGTGACATGTGGCGAATTCCGGGCAGCAAGACCATCGGCGCAATCCGGCTGCAGCGTGCCGGCCCTGACGGGGAGTCAAATGTAACTGATTCTTGTTCTTAGGAAAAGACCGGTTTTTTGCGGTCCGGCTCCCACAATAAAAAGATGATCATGAGGCATATTTTCTCCGGGACATTTGCCCCGTCCGCGCGCGCACAGCGGCCGCAAAGCCAGTGCTTACAAGGCAAATGCCCCGTACAGGGGGGACATCCGCCTCGCTCCGCCGTTTTTGAATTGAACTCGAGAATGATTCGCATTAGCCTTCGCTGACTCCGCTCCGAGGGCCGCAAGGCCGGTCGGGCGACGACGACTGACCGGCCTGCTGCGCCACCTCCTCGAGTTCCAGCCTTCATGACACGTGCATTCCCACCCCGCCTCGCGCCCCGCCCCCACGCGCTTGCCGCCATCGCCTATGCCCTGATCGCCGGCCTGCCCGCTACGGCGCGCGCACAGGCCGCGCAGCCGGAACATACCTTGCCCGAGGTCACCGCCTCGGCCGGACAGGTCCCGGCCGGCAGCTTGCGGGACACGGTGACGACCGGCACCAAGACGGAAACCCCGCTGCGCGACATTCCGGCCGCGATCACGGTGATCCCCGATAGCGTGCTGCGCGAGCAGGGTGCGGTCGACATGAACTACGCGCTGCAGAATTCGGCAGGCGTGCAACCCCAGCTGGCCGGCGGCTATGGCTTTGCCAACAACTACACCATCCGCGGGCTGGGCACGCGCTTCCTGCGCGACGGCTACCTGGACGGCCCCAGCCAGAACGGCTACTACCGCACCATGTATGACGTCGAGCGCATCGAGGTACTGAAGGGGCCGGGGTCTGCGCTGTATGGCTCGGGCCAGCCGGGCGGCACGGTGAACGTGGTGACCAAGGCCCCGCTCAGCAAGTTCGGGGCCGAGATCGGCGCTTTCGGCGGCAGTTTCGGCACCTGGGGCACGTATGTGGATGTGGGCGGGCCGGTAAGCTCGCAGCTATCCACGCGCCTGATCGCCGACTACGAGAAGAGCGACGGCTATCGCGGGCTGTCGCGCGATATCAAGGAAGTCTCGCCCTCCTTTGCCTGGGCGTACGACACCAACAAGACGCTGACACTCGACTACGATCACCGCGACATCCGCATCGTCCCGGACAACTACGGCATCGTCTTCAACAACCAGGGCAAGATCGCCTCCGCACCGCGCGACGCGCGCTACTACAGCCCGTTCAACGACACCCGCCAGACCATCGACCGGGTGACGCTGAGCCATGACTGGCGCATCGATCCCGCGCTCACCATGCGCACCGCCTTCATCTATGACGAGCGCGGCCTGGACATGACGCGCAATGCCGGCGGCAACGGCGGCAACGCACTCAACCAGATGACGGGACGCGCCGCGCGCACGCAGACGGACGACGGGCACTTCATCCTCGCGCAGAACGAACTGGTCTGGAAGACGCGTACCGGCCCGGTCGACCACACCGTCCTGTTCGGCATGGAGTATTCCGACACGCATATCAACACGGTGCGCAACGGCTACAACCTGCCCAACATCGCCAACATCAATGCGCCAGTCGTGCCTGAAACCACGCTCAATGGCCTGGCCCCGGTCGTCTCCCAGGGCTTCAACCGGGTCCTGAAGCAGGAGGACTTCGGCGTCTACCTGCAGGATCAGCTGGCGTTCGGCGAGCAATTCAAGGTGCGGGCGGCGGTGCGCACGGACCGCGTCAAGTTCAGCGACGTGGGCACGCAGGGCGGCGTCTTTCGCAGCATCGGCGACACGCAGAACCTCACGTCGGGCTCGCTCGGCGCGGTATGGCAGCCGCTGCAATCGGTGTCGCTCTATGCCGGCGTGTCGACCAGCAAGTTCATCAACGTCTCGACCGAGCCCGCGGCCTTGAGCACCCAGCCGGAAAGCGCGCTGCAAAAAGAGGTCGGGGTCAAGGCCGACTTCCTCGACGGCCGCCTGCAGACCAACCTGGCGCTGTTCGAGACCGAGCGCAAGGACTACTACATCACGCTGCCGGGCGCATTGAGCCCGACGCCGGATGGCCGGGACCGCTCGCGCGGCATGGAACTGGAGCTGACTGCCCGCCCGCTCGCCGGCTGGACGGTGCTGGCGAATTTCGTGCTGCAGGACGTCGAGGTCAAGTCCAACGCGCTGGCATCCAACGCCGCGATGGGCGTCACCAACCGCAGCATCGCCGGCACCCGCCCGGCCGGGGTCTCCCGCACCGGCGGCCGGCTGTGGACCACCTATGACTTCCAGCAGCAGGCCCTGCATGGCTTTGGCGTCGGCCTGGGCCTGACGTACAAGGGCGACAGCTACGCGGACAGCCTGAACCTGTATCGCGTCCCGTCGTACGTGGTGCTCGATGCGGCGGTCTACTACCGCCGCAAGACCTGGGACGTGAGCCTGAACCTGCGCAACCTGACCGACAAGGCCTACTACGTCTCGCCGACCTTCTCGGGCGCGCTGCCCGGCGACAAGCGCAGCGCAATGCTGACCGCCCGCTACCGCTTCCAGTGAGGAACCCATGAAACAGCACGCATTTCTCGCCAGCATCGCACTTGCGCTCACCTGCGCCGCCTTCGTCGCGCCCGCCCGGGCTCACTATCTCTGGCTGGAACAGGACAAGGTCAGCGCCCACCTCTACTTCGGCGAGTACGAGGAGATGCTGCGCGAACGCTCTCCCGGGCGCCTCGATGAAATGCCGGGCCCGGAAATCCGCGCGCTCGGCCGGGACGGGCAGACCGCAGCGCTCACCGCCAGCCGCGAAGCCGGCGGCTTCCGTTTCGCCTCGCAGCCCCGTGGCATTGCCGTGCTGGCGAGCGAAGGCGCCTATGCCGTCAAGGACTGGACCCACGCGGGGCTCGGCGTGGTCAAACCCATGTTCTATGCCCGGCTGATCGGCGAGTCGACAGCGGCAGCCGAGGTGGCCACGTCGATGCCGCTGGATATCCTGCCCACGGGCAGCGCGGGCGAATATCGCGTCGTCTTCCGCGGCACGCCGCTCGCCGCGGCCGACGTGCGCGTCATCGCGTCCAACGCCTGGACGCGCGAGGCGACCACCGGCAAGGACGGCCTGGTGCGCTTCGCGTTCCCCTGGCGCGGACAATACATCCTGCACGTCATCCACCTGGAGCGCACTCCGGGCACGTTCGACGGCACCGCTTACGCCGCCGTGCGGCATCGCGCCACGGCAACCCTGACGATTCCCGCCGGCCCGCGGACGACGGCACCCGCCACCTGGCAGGCATCGCCGCCGCACTAGCGGCCGTGGCTGCGGCCTTGCGCACGCTACCGCCCGCTTCCTCCCAGCCCCGGCCGCACCGCCCCACAGGCGTGCGGCCAAGCCTACCGATGCCACCCAGAGTCGTCCGGCGCTTCGCCTCCCTTCATGCTTTGGCCGCCAGCCGGCGTGCCAGAGACTCCTTGCCCGGCGCCGCCTGGGGCGAGAGCGGCCGCCTGGCCGCGCAGGCGATCGCGGACAGCGGCTTGCCTGTGACCCTGGGGCGAATGGCCGTCTTGCTGGTTCTCCGGGAAAGCGCCGCCAGGCACACGACCGCCGAGCAATTGTGCCGCGCCATGGTGTCGTCCCCTTACCGGACCGCGCTTTCCACGTTCCGGGCCGGACTATACGAGCTGACCGAGAGCGGACTGATCTTCCGCGTCACCGTTCCTTCGGGCGACCACAAGCTGACCCACTTCTACGAACTCGCGGACCGCCCCGCGCACGAGCATCTGTTCTGCAGCGGCTGCGGCCAGATCGACGAGGTCTTCGACGCCGCGCTGCTTGCCATGCAGGAAGCCCGGCTGGCATCGGCGGGACTGCGCCCTGCCCATGTCAGGAGCGCGCTGGTCGGCCGCTGCCGGGCCTGCGCCGCGCCAGCCTGAGGCTTCGCGGAGCATGACGGTTCGGCTGGCCCGCCGCAGCGCGAACCCGGCCGCCGCGGCCACCGCGCGTTCCGCGCTCGACTGATAGTCGGAGTTCAGGCGAACGCTGCCGAAGTACGCAATGCCGGACAGGGAGTGCGTCGTCGGCCGGGACGGCCCCGATGAGCCCACGCGCGGCTGCGCCAATGGGAAAGAGGGTCTTGCCCAAGTCCATACCTGTGGACTTGGGCGAGACCCTTGCGTGTCAGCCCCGGCCAGCCGGCCGGACACGCAGTCACTCAGGCCATGGCGCCGTCGAGGTAGACATCGACGCTGCGCGCCGGATCGGACGATACGCCGCTGCGGTCCAGCCCGGCGACAGTGCGTGCGCCATCGGTGTACGGATCGACCTGGCGGGCACCTTCGCCGAAGCTGTCGAACTTGCCGGTACGAGCACCGTCGGTGAAGGCATCAGTCTTGCCAACGCGGAAGTTGTAGCCGTACTTGTCAGCGGACAAGGTGCTGTCATTTGGGCCAGAGGCCTGAGCGGCGCCGGCAATGAGAGCGACGGCGGCGACGGCCGCGGAAATGACGAAACTGCCGAACTTGAATCTCATGGTGTGCTCCTTCGAAGCGTGGGGGAATGAACGGCGCGCACGACGTTCTACCTTCCACAGAGCACGCGCCATGCCATGTGCCAAGCGGCAATGGGTGTGCGCGGAGGAGCCTAAACCGGGGAGCAAGTGATGGGGCGCAGCCAACAAGCGGCGCAATATGCGGCGCAACAGTGGGTCGCGTGCCAACACCTGGCCGGGCTCTGCACGAGGCGCCCGAAGGTAAGGTGCCGGCGCCATCCAAGGCCCGCGAAGGTGGCAATACGATGGGACGACGCACGCCTCCCGGAGGGTCTCGGAAGTAGCGGGAATGGCCGCGGCCGAACTGAATCGTGCGTGCGATGCCGCCGCCATCTGAGGATCCGTCTTCGGGCATCCCTTGCCCGCTGCATGTCACGGGGGCAGCGGCGCGGCATCGTCATCAGAGGCGTTGCAGGCTACGGCAAGTCGTCCAGCTTGACCGCAAAGCCGCGTTGCACGCCCGGCCGCGCGAACAGGGCGTCATACCAGCGCCGCACGTTCGGATAGCGATCGAGCGATACCTGGTGGCGCTCATGCCGCCACGCCCAGCCCAGAATCGCGAAATCCGCCACGGAAAGCTCGCCGGCGACGAACTCGACTTCCGCGAGCCGGCGGTCCAGCACGCCGTAAAGCCGGGTCGTTTCCTCCGAGTAGCGCTTGAGCCCATAGTGGCGGTCAGCCTCCGGTTCGACCGTGCGGAAGTGATGCACCTGTCCCGGCATGGGCCCGAAGCCGCCCATCTGCCACATCAGCCATTCCAGCACCGAAACCCGGTCGCGCAAGGCCGCAGGCAGGAACTTGCCGGTCTTCTCGGCAAGGTAAAGCAGGATCGCGCCCGATTCGAACACACTGATCGGCTGCCCGTCGGGGCCATCGGGATCGACGACGGCCGGGATCCGGTTGTTCGGGCTGATGCGCAGGAAGTCCGGATGGTGCTGCTCGCCCTTGGTGATGTTCACCGTCTTGACGGCATACGGAAGCGCCATTTCCTCGAGTGCAACGCTGATCTTGCGTCCGTTCGGGGTGTTCCAGGTGTGCAGGATGATGGTCATCGGAAACAGTAGGTGAAGTGTTGATTCGCGCGCACCTGCGTGCGGCTCAGCTAAGCGGCGCGGCGAGATATTGCCCGAAGGCGGCACGCGTACTGACGCGCTCGTACCAGCGATCCATATCCGGCAGTGCGGGACGTTCGATCTCGGCATCGAGCCCGTACCAGCGGCGCGCATAGGCGCCGAGCACCAGGTCGGCGAGCGTGAACTCGCCGCTCTCGAGATAATCGCGCCCCTGCAAATGCCTGTCCAGTGTCTGCCACAAGCCGGCCACGTTGGCGGCGTCCGCCTTCAGGCGATCCATATCGCGCTCGGCGGCGGGCGTTCGCACAACGCCCCAGAAGACTGGCCGTTCCGCTGGCTGCAGCGTCGAAAGGGACCAGTCGAGCCATCGATCCACGCTGGCGCGCAGCTTCGGATCCGCCGGGTACAGCGCTGTGCCCTTCCCGTACTGCATCGCCAGGTAGCGGAGGATCGAATTCGACTCCCACAACACGAAATCGCCATCGATGAGCGTCGGAATACGCCCCATCGGATTCATTGCAAGGTACTCAGGCTCATGGTTGCGGCCGAATTGCATGCCGGCGTCGATCCGCTCGAATGACAAGCCGAGTTCGTCGCAGCACCACAGCACCTTCTGCACATTGACCGAATTCGCCCGGCCCCAGATCGTCAGCATTTGTTGTGCCCCCGGTGAAAACCTCGCGTTTGCGAGCAAGCCCTCAACGATACACGACAGCCGAAACGGCATCGGTACGCCCCGGGGACGGGGCGCCGTCCCCGCCTCCGCCATGCCGGCAATCACGCGGGGTTGGCTACGTCCGACGCGGCGTCGGCTGTGGCTCCTTTGTCCCCGGTCGGGGCGCCAGCCGCTTTCCTGCGCCATGTCGCGGGTGGCTCGCCGAACTCCCGCTTGAACGCGCGATTGAATGAGGCCTCCGATTCGTATCCGACAGCCTCGGCGATCGATGCCAGCGACGCATCAGTGAGGCGAAGCTGCCGCGCGGCGAGCTGCAGGCGCCACAGTGCCAGGTATTGCATCGGTGGCAGCCCGACCAGTTCGGTAAAGCGCTGCGCCAGCCCCGAACGCGAGATGCCCACCTCGCGCGCGAGCGCATCCACGGTCCAGTCGTGCACCGGTCGCGCGTGCATCAGCGCGAGTGCTCGCGCGACGAAGCGATCGCGCAATCCCGCCAGCCACCCCTTGCGATCGCCGGCCATCGTGCCGACGTAACGACGAACCGCTTCGACGAACACCAGCTCCGCAAGCTTGGCCAGCACCGTGGCGCTGCCTGCCTGCGCCGAGGCCGCCTCCTCGGTCGCGAAGCGCAGCGACGATTCGAGCCACGACGCGCTGGATCCGCGCATGCTCACCGTGAACAGCCTGGGCAGCGCGGAAAGCAGGGGATTTCGCGAATTGTCCTGCATGGCAAGAAAGCCACACACCATGCGCGTGAGCTCGCCGCCGCCGCCGTGGACGAGCGTCATGACTTCGCCGGGCTTTGCCTCGACATGCTCAGCCAGGAGCGGCGCCAGGAATTCCGGCAACAGATCGGTGGAACTGCCTAACACGTGGGTCTCGCCCTGCGGCACCACGATGACATCGCCGGCCTCCGCCAGCAGCGCGCTCGCCGGATCGCCTGGCAGCATCGCCCAGCACCTGCCTTCCGTGACGAGATGGAACGAGACGACCCGCCCGGAGGCTGGCAGGTATGCCGAGCAAAGCGCCGAGTCGGCCTGCCCGATGACGCACCAGGGCGCCGAGAAGCTGCCGTCGAGGTGAACTGCCCCCGTCAACTGGATGACGCGCAGCACATCGGAGAGAGCATCCATGGCAGCAGTTGCGCAATGTTGGGGTCGCGCACAAGAAATCCGGACGCCCGGCTATTCAATGGCGCGCTTGCCGTCAGGATACTAGCCCCGTGCCTGAAGGCCAACACACGCAAGAGGATTCGGCTCAAGCAGGGCCGCACCGAGGGTTGCGGCGTTTCCCGCCAAACAGGCGGGCAATGCACGGCCTGTATGCGCCTGCTCCGGAAGAACCTGGCGATCCCGCAACCCATGCGGCGCTTCTTTGGACGCAGCCGGCCGCATTTTCACTGCAACACCACAGCAACACCAGCCCCAACCCCGTCTCCCAGGAGAGCAGTCATGTCCGCAGCCACCTCACCTTCCCTGCCCAATGCCGATCTCGCCGCACTCAGGACCCGGCATGCCGCATCCGATGCTCAGCTCCCTCCCTCGCAGCCTTATGTCGATTCCGCGCGCTACGCCAGATGCGTGGAAGTGTCCAGGCGCGTCCGGTGGGACATTGATCGCGATGTGCTGCGCCAACGGGATTTCGACTTCACGAAGAAATTCCTGCCTGACGGCCTGTCCTTCGTCGATCGCCTGCCGTTCCTGAGCGGCATCGAGCGTCGCCTGCTGTCGCAGATCCAGGGCCGCTCGTATGCCAACATCTTCGGCCTGGTAGAGCGGTTCATCGGCGCCAAGATGCTCGAGGTGAGCCGCGACCACTGGCTTGGCGACCAGGGCGCACTCGAGGCACTGGTGCGCTTCACCGACGAGGAGCTGAAGCACCAGGCGCTGTTTCGCCGGATCGAGACCATGATAGGCGCCCAGATGCCCGCGGGGTACCAGTTCGGACCGCGGCCCGATGACGTCGCGTCGTTCGTACTGGGCAAATCGACGTGGTCGGTGCTGGCGCTGACTTGTCTGATCGAACTGTTCACGCAAGCCCACTACCGGGCCAGCATCGCGCCGGACAGCGAGCTTTCGCCCCTGTTCAAGGATGTGTTCCTGTTCCACTGGAAGGAGGAATCGCAGCACGCGATTCTGGACGAGCTGGAATGGGTCCGTGAGAACGCCAAAGTCTCGCCGCAAGCGCGCGATGCAGCCGTGGACGACCTGATTGCGCTGGTGGGCGCCATCGACGCGATTCTGCAAGCCCAGTCAGCCGCAGACACGCGCTACTTCATCGCGCTTTGCAACCGGCCCATGACAAGCGCCGACATGGATGCCGTGACGAACACCGTTCTTGCCGCGTATCGCTTCCAGTACATCGCGTCGGGCGTGCAGATTCCGCGCTTCGGCGAAACGCTCAACGCGATGATCTCGCCTGCGCAAGCGCTCCGGATCGGTGCCGCGCTGGCACCGATCATGGCTTGATCCGCAATCGAAAACACGGAGCCCGAAATCATGGCAATGCCATCTCCCGGCGGATACCACCGCCAACGCAACGGTTGCAGGCGACTTGCACGGCGCGCCGAGACAGCAGCCGGCACAGGCAACAGGCGCGGCACCCGATCAGATAAAATACGGCCACCTAGCAGTTTCCCGAAACAACGGAGTGTTTTAAGTGATTCAACCGAGCAACGTATTCAAGGATAACCTCGCGCAACTGCCCGCCATCGACGGTATCGATCGTATCGATCTCGTCGACGGCAAGGGCGCCGTGGTGGCAAGTATCGAGAACAAGCCGGGCAAGCAGGGCTCCCTGGCGGTGTACCACTATCTCCGGCAAGCCTTCGGCGCCCTGGACGCCACCGCGGCCGAGCACGGCCTCGCGGTGTTTGCCGAGCACACGGTCGACGCGCGCAACCGTCCGGGTGCGCACCCGAACGTTGACCGCCTGCTCGCTATCGCGGCCGGTGGCGAAGCATTGCGCATCGACCTCGTCGCCACAGCCTGAACCGCTCAGGTTGCACGTGACGACGCCGATCGCTTGAGCGTGGTCAGCACTGCGCCGGAACGTGCCGGGACTCCCCGCAGCGTCGCCTGACGCCGATACGACGACGGCCTGACGACGACCTGACGACTCCGTAGCGTCATGCGCAAGCCAGCTTTCGGGCTGGCTTGCGTGAGATCGTGTGTAAAACCCGCGCGGGCTTTCCCGGGGCGCTGGACTCATTCCACTTCCCGGGCTGCGCTAGTGAGGTGGCGTCGCTTCTTTCTCTGCCCATCGCTTGCGGGCACGCCGGAAGTTGGCGCCGTCGCTGAAGCCCAGAAGCAAGGCGATGTCATCGGTGCTCATCCTGGTCGTCTTCAGGTACTCCGTCGCCAGGGAAAAACGCACATCATCCAGAATGGCACCGAACGACGTGCCCTCCGTTCCCAGGTGCCGCCGCAGCGTCCGGCTGGTCATGCCCAGCGTTTCCGCCACCGTTTCCATGCCCGGGAAGACGCCGGGTTCGCGCATCAGGATCTGGTACACCTCGCCAGACACGCCGACGGAGGTCTTGGCTTGTCCCACCAGCCGGTCGCATGTCTCCTGGATCAGGGCGGCGGAGTGCCGGTGGGCCAGCTGCGGCTTATGCTCGAGGATGGCGCTGTCGTAGATGAGTTCGTATTGCGGCTGCCCGAATGCGCAAGGGCAGCCAAGATACTTTGGATAGAGCCCGGCATGGGCCGGCGCCGGATACGGGAAGCAGGCTTTGACGGGCGGGCAGCTTCGGCCCGCGACGTCCTGCAGATGCGTGACGTGCTGCGCAAACTGCTGCTCGATCAGGAACTGGCGCAACTCAGCGGATGCGCTCGCAATGAATGCGTCCGGGAACGTCCAGACCGCTTTGTCGGGATATTCGGTCCAATCGATCGCCAGCGTCGGCGTTGCCAGCCGGTGGTATTTCACGCCTAGCCTGAAGTAGTCGCGCAGCGACAGGCAAGACATCAACGCGTACCCGTACATGCCGTAGGCCGACAGATGCAGGCGTGAGCCGACCTCGAAAGGCGTGGCCGGATCGCTCGACAAGTTCAGCGCGTTCTTGCACACGGCAATGTACTGGCGCACGGACGTCAAGACCGACGTGCCGGACAACTCGTCGGCATCGATTCCGGTGCCCCTCAGACTGTCTGCCGGTGCGATTCCCTGTTCGGCAAGCACCTCGACCAGCGCCGCGATCTTGTATGGCGCATGGATGCGCTCGTTATGCAGTGGAAATCTCGGCGCCACGGCGTCTCCCCAAGTTGTCCCTTTTTGCCTTCGTAGTGTCCGGAAATGACCTTACGCCGCGCATGCTATCGAACTATTATCCGTTCGACAAGAGCCGGCGCACCATGCGACCGCTTGATACCGAGACGATTCTCCCAATGAGCAACGCTAGCCATAAAGTCATTATTTCCTGTGCTGTGACGGGTTCCGCGCATGTCCCTTCGATGTCGGAATTCCTGCCCCTTTCACCCGCGGACATTGCGTCGCAGGCCATCGAGGCGGCACAGGCCGGAGCGGCCATCCTCCACCTGCATGCACGCGATCCCCGCGACGGCCGCCCGACGCCACGTCCGGAAATCTTCCAGGAGTTCGTGCCGGCGATCGCCCGCGCCACCAACGCGGTCATCAATATCACCACGGGCGGCAGCACGCGCATGACGCTCGAGGAGCGGCTGGCCTATCCGCGGCTGGCGCGGCCGGAGATGTGCTCGCTGAACATGGGCTCGATGAATTTCTCGCTGCACCCGGTCGCGGAGAAGATCAGCGCCTGGCGGTTCGACTGGGAGAAAACCTACCTCGAGTCCATGGAAGACATGATCTTCCGCAACACCTTCAAGGACATCAAGGGCATCCTCACCGAGTTCCAGGAACACGGCACGCGGTTCGAGTTCGAATGCTACGACGTCGGGCATCTCTACAACCTGGCCCACTTCGTCAACCAGGGCATCGTCAAGCCGCCGTTCTTCATCCAGTCCGTGCTCGGCATTCTTGGCGGGCTGGGCCCGGACCCCGAGAACCTGGCCATGATGCGCGCCACCGCCGACCGGCTGTTCGGGCGCGAAAACTATCAATTCTCGATCCTCGGGGCCGGCCGGCACCAGATGCCGCTCGTCACGATGGGCGCCATCATGGGCGGCAACGTCCGCGTGGGCCTGGAGGACAGCGTCTACATCTCGAAGGGCGTAAAGGCGAGGACCAATGCCGACCAGGTGCGCAAGATCCGCCGCATCCTGGAAGAGCTGTCGTTCGAGATCGCCACGCCGGATGAAGCCCGCCAGATGCTCGGGCTGAAAGGCGCCGGCAACGTGAACTTCTGACGATCCTGGCCGGGCAACTCGTGCTGGCGCGACCTCCTTCGCTCGCCGGCACGCAGGCCGCACTCACAGGATGCCCGTCGGTTCAGGCAGTCATGACTACAAAAAACAGATTCCTTCGTGGAGACATCATGGTGACGACCTCTCTTGATTCCGGTAGTGACGAAATGCACCGCCTTGCCACGCGCAAGGCCATACTGAAACTGATCCCGCTGATGTGCGCGATCTACTTCATGTCGTATCTCGACCGCACCAACGTGGCGCTGGCCAAGGTGCAGCTGGCGGCCGACCTGGGCATCAGCGCGGCCATCTACGGGCTCGGCGCCGGCATCTTCTTCATCGGCTATGCCTTGCTCGAAGTGCCCAGCAACCTGATCGCACACCGCGTCGGGCCGCGGCGCTGGATTTCCCGCATCGCGGTCACGTGGGGCGCGTTGTCCGCCTGCATGATGTTCGTGCAGGGCGAGTGGTCCTTCTACACGCTTCGCGTCCTGCTCGGGATTGCCGAAGCCGGCCTGTTTCCCGCCTTGATGTACATGGTCACGCTCTGGTTCGCGCCCAGGGAACGTCCGGTCGCCGTTGGCTGGATCTACACGGCACCCGCGATTGCGCTCGTGATCGGCAATCCGCTCGGGGGTGCATTGATGCAGCTCGATGGCGTGGGCGGCCTGCACGGCTGGCAATGGATGTTCCTGCTCGAAGGCCTGCCGACGATCTTCGTCGGCATCCTGCTGTACTTCAAGCTGCCCGAGCGGCCGAGCGATGCCCGCTGGCTGTCCCGCGCGGAAGCCCGGATCCTCGAAAGCCGTGCGGTCATCGAAGATCACGCACAGTTGACCTCCGCGCACTGGATGGCCGCACTGAAACGCCCCACCACCGTGCTCATCGGGCTGATCTACTTTCTGAATCAGGTGGCCTTTGTCGGCCTCGTGTTCTTCACGCCGGCGATGATCCACCAGATGCACGTGACATCGCCCCTGGTCGTTGGCCTGCTGTCGAGCAGCGTGGGCATCGGCTTTCTGGGCGGCGTGCTGATCCTGCCGCGCATTCATCGCCGCATCGATGCCGACTGCCTGTACCTCGGCGTGCTGACGGCGGGCCTGGCCGCGAGTGCCGGTGCGGTCTTCACCACGACCAACCAGACGCTTCAGATCGTGCTGTTCGCGGCCACCGCGTTTTTCGGCGGCGGTGTCCTGCCCTCCTACTGGGCCATCGCGATGAAGCGGCTGCAGGGCATCCATGCTGCCGCAGGCCTGGCGTTCATCAACACCATTGGCCTGATGGGCGGCTTCGTCGGCCCCTATCTGTTCGGGATGGCGGAAGCGACGACGGGCAAGAGCACCTCGGGGTTCGCCGTGGTCGTCGGCGCCGCTGTGCTGGGCGTATTGCTGGTACCGCTGCTCGCCAGGGCGATCCAGCTCGAGACACGCGGCACCGGCGGCGAGCCGGCGCTTGCGCAGGGGGTCTGACGCCGCATGCCGCCGCGATTGCGCGGCGGCACGCGGATTCGTATTTTCACCACGGGAAGGTAGTTCATGAGACTGAGCAGCAAAGTGGCAATCGTGACGGGCGCAGGCCAGGGCATCGGCGCGGCGACGGCACTGAAGTTTGCCCGCGAAGGCGCGATCGTCGTGGCATGCGACGTGAATGGCGACGCGGTATCTGCGGTCGTCGATGCGTGTCGGCAGGCAGGCGCCGACGCCCGGGGTTTCGCCATCAATGTCTCGGACCGGGACGCCGTCGACGATATGGTGGAGCAGGTTTGCGACTGGTGGGGCAGGATCGATACCCTGGTCAACAACGCCGGCATCACCCGTGACGCCCGCCTCCAGAGAATGACACTGAAGCAGTTCGACGATGTCATCGACGTCAACCTGCGCGGCGTCTTCCAGACCACGCAATCCGTAGCCGACCGGATGATCGCGCAAGCGTCCGGGGTCATCCTGAACGCAAGTTCGGTGGTCGGCCTCTATGGCAACTTCGGCCAGACCAACTATGCGGCGGCAAAGTTCGGGGTGATCGGTTTCACGAAGACCTGGAGCCGGGAACTCGGGCCAAAGGGTATCCGCGTCAACGCCGTCGCGCCCGGATTTATCGACACACCGATCCTGTCGACCGTGCCGGACGAGGTCCTGGCCAAGATGCGCGAACAGGTCCCGCTGCGGCGGCTGGGGCAGCCCGAGGAGATTGCCAATATCTACGCCTTCCTGGCCAGCGATGAGGCGAGCTACATCAACGGCGCAGTGATCGAGGCCTCCGGGGGCATGACGCTCTGATTGCGCGGATAATCGCTGCCCACTCCTGCCAACTCTCTTGAAAGACCAATCATGAATACGCTTGAGCTGTTGAAGCCCAGAGCCGGCCTTCGGGTGCTGGTGTCGGGCGGGGCCGCCGGCATTGGCGCCGCCATTGCCGAGGCGTTCCTGCAGGCGGACGCCACCGTCTACGTCTGCGACATCGACCCTGCCGCCGTCGCCCGGGAGAAGACCCGGCATCCGCGCCTTCACGCGGGCGTGGCGGATGTCGCGGACCGGGAACAGGTAGACAGCCTGATCGACGATGCCAGAGCCGCGCTGGGAGGCCTCGACATCCTCGTCAACAATGCGGGGATTGCCGGCCCGACCGGCCCCATCGACACGATCACGCCCGAGCAGTGGGAGCAGACGGTCGCCACGAACCTGAACAGCCAGTACTACTTCCTGAGGAAGGCCGTTCCCGTCCTGAAGGCAACGTCGGACAGTCCCGCCATCATTGCCATGTCCTCCGTGGCGGGACGCCTCGGCTATCCATTCCGCACCCCCTATGCCGCGACGAAGTGGGCCATCGTCGGACTGGTCAAGTCGCTGGCCATCGAACTCGGGCCTAGCAATATCCGCGTGAATGCCATCCTGCCCGGTGTTGTCGAAGGGGAGCGCATGGACCGCGTGATCTCGGCGCGCGCGGCGGCACTTGGCATCACCTTCGAAGCCATGAAGGAGGAATACCTGAGAAAGATATCCCTCAAGCGAATGGTGACCGTCGATGACATTGCCGCGATGACGCTGTTCCTGGCATCGCCGGCGGGGCGGAACATCTCGGGCCAGGCCATCAGCGTGGACGGCAATCTCGAGTTTCTGTAAGCGCAACCCGCGGCCCTGTATCAACGGGCGGCGTGGGTCCATCCAGCCTTGCCGGGCATCCGCCGCGGCGCCCTTGCCGCTTCCGGAGCGCATGCGTCCGTGCCTCTCCCGATGACTGAGAGGCCGGCCGGCGCGCCGGCGACAACTATCCGCGGGAAGCACACCGGCGGCAGACCGGCCAGCCCGGCGATGAGATGCCGACAGTCTCAGGGGCTGGGCACCCTACGCCCCGCGAGACACCTGCCGGCGCTGTCACGACACGACTTCGGTTTCGTTTGGCTCCCTGCCGGTGCTCGGACCGGCAACCTGCGAATTGACAGTGCGCGGGGACAGACCGGCTGACCACCAGAACGACAAGCTGCATTGCGTTTGCTCACTGAGCCGACGTCCGGCGCGATTGCCGTAAAGCAGCCTGTAGCAACATGCTCCGCAACAGCCTCGCCGCCGCGTGAAGGCATCGCAGCGCCTCGAATGCGCTGTGTCGTACGGGGTTCTCGCCTCAACACATCAGTCAGGCCTGGCGCCGCCCTCCCTCCCAGGTACCCGAGCAGTCCCGTTCGAGCTTCGCTCGCAGCATGACACCCGCAGCGCGCCTGCGCGGTGCCTCCAGGCTCACGCGCCACCGATGCCGCGCCGAGCGCCCCGTGCCCTCGATGTCCGGATTCGAGGGCGGCACCCCCCTCTCCAGACCGCATCAGCACCGGCCTGCATGGCGCCATCCCTGGTGTAAACACCTATTGGACTGCTCGCTCTCAAATAACATTATTGCATCACAACAGCATTGTTGCATTGTGAGTGTGAGGCGCGAGGGACATGCCGGACTCCCGGCGTGACGCGGATCGCTTGTTCTTCCTGGAGCGCGCCACGGCACCGCCGGTCAGAGTGCGTAGACCGCTGCCAGACCACTCACTTCATGCCACCCGAATTCCACCGCTTTACGCAGGTGCAATGCCGCCGCGCACGTCGCAGGAAGAAGCGGCTTCGAATTGGTACTTCCTGCATCCAAACAACATGCGACGAAGAACGCAATCTTCTTAGCAATCCACTGCTTATCCGGTTCAAAACGGCGCGCCGGAGAATTCAAGCGCCTACTGCAAGGAGACGACGAATGCTCATTCCAATGTCATGTGGTTCCACGGAGCCAAATCTCCGGGGAAAACGCCCCCCGCTCCCCCGTTGCGCGCAACGACCCAACCAGGGGATGCGCCATGAAGACTAACGACGGCATCATCCAGCGTACGGTCGATATCGGACATGTCCTCGATGAGGGTGCATTCTCGGCCCTGCAGAAAATCGTGGTGGTAATGACATCGCTGGCACTCATCCTGGATGGCTTTGACGGCCAACTGATCGGGTATGCGATTCCTGTGCTGATCAAGGAGTGGGGCATCAGTCGCGGCGCGTTTGCGCCGGCGGTGGCCGCCGGACTGGTCGGCATGGCAATCGGAAGCGCCACCGCCGGTCTAATCGCAGATAAGTTCGGCCGCCGGATGACGTTGATCGTCACCGTGCTGCTTTTTGGCACCGCGACATGTGCAATTGGTCTTGCAACGAATATCTTCACGATCGCCAGCCTTCGTTTCATTGCCGGACTGGGCCTCGGCGGCGCGCTGCCCATCGCGACGACGATAACCGCCGAGTTCACGCCTGCGCGTAACCGAACCATCGCAATCACAGTCACCTGCATCTGCGTGCCGCTGGGCGGCATGCTGGCCGGCTTGTTCGCCGGTGTCGTCCTGCCGCATTACGGCTGGCGCAGCCTTTTCTTCATCGGCGGCACTTTCCCCCTGGTTTGTGGCGTGTTGCTGCTTGCCGTACTGCCTGAATCGCCGCGCTTCCTCGCGCGCAAGCATCACCGATGGCCTGAACTGCGCGACTTGCTATCGCGCATGGCCAGGCCGACTGCCGAAAGCACCGTGTTCAAAGATATCGGCGAACAGGCGACAGAAAAACGGGCAGGCTTCAGCGCGTTGTTCGAGGCCAGCCTAATCCGTGACACGCTTGCGATCTGGAGCGCATTCTTCATGTGCCTGATCGCGGTTTATAGCGCCTTTAGCTGGTTGCCCACCATGTTATCGGCCGAAGGTCTTCCAATCGGCATTGCCAGTTCGGGCCTGACTGCCTGGAACCTGGGTGCTGTAATCGGTGGCCTGGGCTGCGCCGTGGCGATCGCGCGCTTCGGATCGCGTTGGCCAATGGTCATCGCCTCGTCGGGCGCAGCCGCGAGCGCGTTCTTGCTTCAGAGCGTCAACGCCGGAAAGAACACCGATCTCTTCATCTTCGGCCTCGGGGTTCACGGCATGTTCGTCAGCGCCATACAGTGCACGCTCTATGCCGTGTGCGCCTACGTATACACGACGAACGTTCGTGCGACCGGCACGGCATCGGCGCTGGCATTCGGGCGCCTTGGCTCGATTCTGAGTGCGTTCCTTGGCGCGATCGTCATTACCGCTGGCGGTGCTTCCGCCTATCTTGGCCTGCTGGGATCGGCAATGCTTTTCGTGACCGTCGCGTTGCTGGTAATCAAGCGGCATATCCCGTCGCTGAAAACAAGCCGCGCCGTAGTTGCAACGAGTTCGCCGTTTCCAGCCGAATAGCCGATTAGTTCTTCCATGAAGCGGGCCGCGCAACGGGCCCGCAGTTCACCCACAAAAACCAGAGGACCTTGGTATGTCATTGTCAAACCCCGAACTCCTGCATGTCCTGGCAAACTGCCGGAAGAAAGCGGCTCACATCGATGCCGCCGAATGGGAGATGCGTGTCGATCTCGCGGCCTGTTACCGCCTGATGGCTCATTTCAGAATGACGGATTGGATCTACAATAACATCTCGGCGAGCGTCCCAGGTTCTCCGCACCACTATCTGATCAATCCCTTTGGCCTCCTCTACGAGGAAGTATCGGCCTCCAATCTGGTCAAGGTCGACATACACGGCAACCTGGTCGATGACATACCGCTAGACGTGAACCCGGCGGGATTCGTCATCCACGGCGCCATACATAAGGCTCGCCCCGATGCCGTCTGCGCCCTGCATACACATACCGCCGCAGGCATCGCAGTATCGACCCAGGTGGAAGGACTGCTTCCGATCTCGCAGCATGCGCTGAGATTCTATGATCGTCTCGCCTATCATGACTTCGAAGGCGTCGCACTCGATCTCGATGAACAGAGCCGCCTAGTCCGCGATCTCGGCAACAAGAATGTCCTGATCCTGCGTAATCATGGCTTGCTGACTATCGGCGCTACCGTGGCGGATGCATTCAAGGAGATGTACTACCTTGAGCGCGCGTGCCAGATCCAGGTCAGTGCACTGGCGGGGCAAAGACAACTGACGTTGCCCTCGGCGGACGTTTGCGTTCGCACCGCCGAGCAGTTCGGCGGCGACACAGAGATCCTGCAAGGGCGCGACTGGCGGGCACTGCTTCGGCTTCTGGATCGGACCGACCCGTCTTACAAGGAGTAGGTTGAGCGATGTCCCGGTCAGCAGAGTCGTGAACTAGACCGTCGCACGGGTTCCATATCCCATTCGCGCCGACACCAAGGCTGGTTTGGGATCTGCCCCCCACTTGTTGGCCTCTTCGCACAACAGGGGAAAATATCCGGGAATTCGAGAGGATCGCGCTTGACGGCAACGAACTGGCCCCACGTTCATCTAACGCAGGTTTGTTAGGCTGCCGGCCAGGAGCAAGGCGACCAATGTTGAGCAGAGTACCCCAGCCTACGGAGACGGGCCTGTCAGTTTCTTTGTGTGCAGGGCAGTTGCCCTGCACACAAAACTTCTGACAAGCCCTCCGACCCCAGTGGCCGGCAGTCAGGAAAAGATTCCCACCGGACCATCATCCAGACTCACGACAACGCCTTTGGTATGCGTGTATTCACGCAAGATGTCATGTGCGAACTCGCGTCCGTAGCCGCTCTGCTTATAGCCGCCAAGTGCCATGCCGGGCCGGTGGTTGAAGTACCGGTTTACCCATACGGTCCCTGTCTCCATCGCCTTTGCCAGGCGATGTGCCTGGGTGAGATCCCGAGTCCACAAGCCTCCCGCCAGACCATAAGGCGAGTCGTTTGCCTGATGAATGACTTCCTCCTCCTCCGCCCAGGTCATCACACAGGTAACCGGCCCGAAGATCTCCTCTTGCGCGACCCGCATCCGGTTATCCACGTCGGTAAGCACCGTTGGCATGACAAAGAAGCCATTCTCCATGCCCTCCACGTGCGCGACGTCTCCACCAATCGCAACAGTCGCCCCCTCCTCCCTCGCGATTTTGAAGTAGCCACATACCTTGTCGAACTGATTCCTCGATGCGAGCGCCCCTAGTTGCGTCCGGGAATCGAGCGGGTCGCCTACCCTGATTCGGCCAATCACGCCAAGAAGCTTGTCGATAAACTCATCCTTGATCGACTCATGCACGAATACCCGAGAGCCGGCCAAGCAGACTTCACCCTTGTTGAACACCGTCGAGACTGCCGCCCCCTCCACCGCCGCATCCACGTTCGCGCTCGGGCAAACTATCTGCGCCGACTTCCCGCCTAGCTCCATGGTCTGCGGAATCATGTTCACGGACGCGTACTGAGAGATCCTCCTTGCCGTAGCCAAGGACCCGGTGAATGCAACTTTGCGCACCAGCGGATGCGTCACCAGCGCTTCACCAATCTCCGCCCCATATCCCGTCACGACGTTCACCACGCCCGGCGGAATAATGTCACTCATTTCACGGAAGAACTCCAATACCGCAAGACAAGCAGTCTCCGCAGGTTTGAGCACGACCGTATTTCCGGCAACGATCGCAGGGGCGATCTTTGCGGCCATCATCAGCAGCGGCACGTTCCACGGTATCACTTGTGCGCACACCCCCAGCGGCTCGCGGTGCACCAATCCGACGGCATCCGGATAGTCGCGCGTCTCGCCCGCGAGGCTGTAGGCAGCCCCCGAAAACAGCTCAAACTGCTCCGCGACGAGCGGAATATCCCAAAAGCTGGCCTCGCTGATGGTCTTTCCGTTGCTCAAGGTCTCCATCAAGGCATAGTCTTTCTGCCTGGCGCGCACGCGGCGAGCGAACTCAAGCAGTAGCGCCTGCCGCTGCGCCGCACCGGACCGCGACCAGGATCTGAACGCCAGCGCGGCAGCCTCCACTGCCCGGTCCACGTCCTTCTTCCCACCCGACTGGATTCGGCTCAACACGCTTCCGGTCGATGGATTGATCTGATCAATCGTCCCTCCTTCGATTGATGCAACCCATTCCCCGCCTATGAAATGCCTATACTCATCCTGAAAACGATATGCTCCACTCATTTCATCGATCTTAGACATACGATCTTCCCTTAACGCATTCAGTATTCCCCGGATCGCATCTTCGCCGGCCGTCAACTATTTGCGATCCGTACGAAGTCAGCGACGAAACGCAAAGGCGGACGTCATCATCCCGGCCAGACCCGTTTCGTCCGCCATTTCCCCAGCAGCGGCTTTCAGTCGACTATTGTCACCTCGACAAGAAATGGTTCATTCGACCTCAATGCGATCTCCAGATCGCGATGAAGCTCTCCCGGATCTGACACCCGCTTTCCGTTCCATCCTTGTGCCCTTGCCAAAGCCACAAAATCGATGGCTGGAATACTTGTTCCAACGGGTTCTGGCAGATCGAAGTGCGCTGCATAGTTTTCAAGTGCCGCATACCGCTGGTTATTTACGATGATCATCGTCATCGGGAGTTTTAGCTGCGCCGCTGTCCAAAGCGACTGGATCGCGTACATGCTTGATCCGTCGCCAAACAGGCCGATCGTCCGGCGGCTCGGATCAGCGAGTGCGACGCCGACCGATGCGGGCATGGCATGCCCCAGCCCCCCGCTCGAACATGTAAAGAAACTCTTGGGTTCATTGATGTGGAGGTAACTCTGCATCGCGATACGGCTGGAGGCCGCCTCCTCAACCACCACACTGTTTGCGGGGCGACTCTCCGACAACGTCTGCATCAGGAAGGCCGTGCTAATGCCGCTGCCCATGCTCACGCGGGGAGGCGATTGGCGGCCGCGGCGCCGGGGCGGAGCGGCGGCGGTATTGCAGGCCAGCAGGTCTCGAACACCGAGGCGAAGGGTGCATCGAATCGAGGTACCTTCGGCGCATCCCGCTGCATGGTCCGGATCGTCCGTTAGCTGATACAGTTTCGAGCCGACCGGAATGTGAGGCCCCACCCCTGCCGCATGGTAAGAAAATACCGGGGCGCCCACGACACAGATAACGTCATGATCGTGGAGACACTCAACGATTCGTTCGCGATACGGTGGCAGGAATCCCGCAAATAACGCGTGGTCTTCCGGGAAACTGCAACGCGCCGACATGGGGCTGACCCAGACATGCCCCTGATATTGCTCCGCAAGCCTCAGCATATCCCCCCAGGCGCCGTCGCGATCAACACCGGCGCCAACCACGAACACCGGGTTGCGTGCGGTTTTCAAGGCCTCCGCAAGACCGGCAATCGCCTGCGGGTCGGGACGCAACCCGAAGCTAACCTCGCGTGTCGCAACAAGGGAAGCGGGCCTGTTCCAGTCATCCATCGGGATGGACACAAAGGTTGGTCCGCGGGGAGCCTGCATGGCGATGTAGTAGGCGCGAGCGATAGCCGCGGGGACATCCTCAGCTCTCGCCGGCTCGCACGCCCATTTAACGTAGGGTTTTGGGAGCTCCGTCGGCTGCGCCGAGAACAAGAAGGGGTCATACGGAAGAATTGACCTGTCTTGCTGGCCTGCGGTGATCACCAAGGGCGTTTGATTCTTGAAAGCCGTGTATATATTTCCCATTGCATGCCCCACCCCGGCTGCAGAATGAAGATTCACCAGGGCGGCGCCTCCACTTGCTTGGGCGAATCCATCGGCCATGCCGACCACCACCGACTCCTGTAATCCCAGGATGTACCTGAAATCTTCGGGGAAATCGTGGAACATCGGTAGCTCCGTGGTTCCAGGATTGCCAAATATCGTGGTCATATTCAACGAACGAAGCAGTTCAAACACTGCCTGTCGTACCGTGCATTCATCCTGCGGAATGCCCGCGCCCGGTCTCGCGATAGCATCGATGTCACTCATTTCATCGTGGCGTGGATTCAACATCAAATTACCCTCCGTTGTTGCACTAAGCCCAGTGTGGCAATGGGAATTACGAATTTCCTTTTTGACCGGACATGCCAACGTGCGGATGCATCGCGCTCCGGCGTGGTCGTCGCGGCCAAATCAGATGAAGTTGTGGTTAGTTCGCCGGAATCGAGGTTGATCTCGCTATCCTTGCTCGCGGCGTCTTCGCCGCCGTGACAGGTCCGCGCGAAGATTCATATGCCGTGTCCGATACAACGACAAACAGGCGAAAACTGGTGTGTACTGGTAGTGATTCTGCACACGTCCATCTGGCGCCCTGGTCAGAAGATATGTTTGATCCCCACCATCAGCCCAAGTTGGTTTCCCCCAGAAGCCGGATTTGAACCGGCTGCCGCGCTACTGACGGAAATGGCCAGGTCACCTCGATTGTCAATGTAGCCGACGCTCCCGTAGACCCTCGTTCGCTTTGAAAAATCATAGGTCGTTCGAGCCACGAATAGCCACGCCTTGTTCGGACTATTGGAGAACTTCAGGTAATGGGCCTCCGTGTCGATATTCCAGGCAGGCGTGATGGCGAGTGACCCGCCGACAAACCACAAGTTGCTGCGGGGAGTCGTACTTCCCTTGTTGTCTCGCCGGATCACGCCCGCGCCAAGCTTGGCGTTGCCAACAAGTGCGTAGCCGTTGATGGTAAAGCGATCGTCGGTGAGACTGCTCCTGGTGAGGCCGCCAAACGCGCCCGGCCCGCCTCGCATTGAATCGTAGGCGGTGCTAACACCCCAATTCCGGGTTTCGTACTGCAATAGAACTGACCACTCCGTGCAGGCGCGTTTATCCGCCGGATTTTCGCCAGCACAATTGGTTCCCGCAGGACTCGACGCATTGGCGACATCCCTGCCAAAGCTATAGGTTGCTCCTGCCGTCATGCCTCCGAACTTGCCCTTATACGAAATAGTATTGTCGCTTCGCGCGTTCGCGATCCCCGGATCTAGGGACGCCGAACCGAACGCGTTCGGCCCCAGAAGATCCGCGTCAAGTGTTGACCAGAACAGCATGGTGTATTGCCTGCCAAACGCCACTTGCCCCCACAAGCCATTAAGCCCGACATAGGCTTGGCGACCAAAGAGCCGTCCGGCCTGATTGGACACTCCGCTGTCGGGTGAGAATCCGGACTCAAGGACGAAGACCGCATTCACACCCCCACCCAGGTCTTCGGTGCCGCGGATGCCCCAGCGGGACGGAACTGAACCAGTCGTGCCCGGAATTCGGACCACGCTATCCTTTTTCGCACCAATGTTGTTGACATACTCAATGCCGGTGTCAACTACGCCATACAAAGTCACAGACTGTGCAGCGGAAATCAATGGGAACGACATCAATGCAGTCATTGCGACGTAATTTAACTTCATGGTTCTCCTCCATTTTTTTAATGCACTTGTTGTATGGTTTAAAGAGGCAGTGGCGACTGCGGTGCAGGTCGGCAGACTTGATGCTGAATCCCCAGTCAAGTGCTCTTCGTTGCCAGGTGGTTAGTTCGAAACCGTTGTCGCGTGCGTTCGCAGGCGAGGTTTTTTTCGCAAGACGTTGGGCATGGTCAGATCGCCCGGTCGCTCGAA